>JBDUAG010000444.1:0-3885 GCA_040004785.1 Burkholderiales bacterium
CGAGCACGACGACGACGATCGGCACCTCGAACGCGGCGCCGAACGCGATGAACATCGACAGCACGAAGCTCAGGTAGGCCTCGATGTCCGGCATCGCCGAAACGCTCTTCGGCGCGAAGCTCTGGATGAAGGTGAAGACCTTGCCGAACACGAAGAAGTAGCAGAACGCCACGCCGAGGAAGAACAGCAACGTGCTCGAAATCACCAACGGCAGAACGAGCTTCTTCTCGTGCATGTACAGCCCCGGCGCCACGAAGGCCCAGACCTGGTACAACACCACCGGCAGCGCCAGCAGGAACGCCGCCATCAGCGTGATCTTCAGCGGCACCAGGAACGGCGAGATGACGCTGGTGGCGATCAGCGTGCCGCCCTTGGGCAGGTGCTCGACCAGCGGCAGCGCGAGCAGGTCGTAGAGCCCGGCCGAGCCCGGCCAGATCATCAGCACGCCGAAGCACACGCCGACCGCGATGCAGGCGCGCACCAGGCGGTCGCGCAGCTCGATCAGGTGCGAGACAAACGGCTGCTCAGTGCCCGCCAACTCGTCGGGCTTTTCATCATGGCTGCTCATCGCGGATCAGGCCGAAACACGCGGCGGTCGGAACCGCGCGACCCGCGCCGCGCCCGACTGGGCCTTGACGCGCACGCCGGCGCGCTGCTTGTACCACTGGGGTGTGGCACCGCGCTTGAGGCGCCAGTTCTTCTTCGGGTGCTTGTACTCGGGCGGCGGCGGCGTCCAGCCGACGTGCTCGCCACTGTTCGGCGGCAAATCGCCGGTGCCGTTCCAGCTTTTCTCGAGCTCCGCGCTGGTTTGGTGAATCTCATTCGTGACACTCTGGTGCACGTTGCGCGCCGCATCCTCGAACTCGGTCTTGATCTTCTTCAGGTCTTCGAGCTCGATCGAGCGGTTGACCTCAGCCTTGACGTCGGCCACGTAGCGCTGCGCCTTGCCCACGAGGTGGCCGACCGTGCGCGCCACGCGCGGCAGCTTTTCGGGGCCGATCACGATCAATGCGACCGCGCCGATCAGCGCGATCTTGTCGAAGCCGAAGTCGATCACTGGACGGTCAGGACTTGGTCTTCGCTTCCACGTCGACGGTGTTCGCGTCGTTCGCCTTGCTGACGTTGACCTGCGCCGGCGGCGCCGCCGGGTCGGTGCCAGCGGCGGTGCCACCGTCGCGCACGCCATCCTTGAAGCCCTTCACCGCGCCACCGAGGTCGGTGCCGATGTTCTTGAGCTTCTTGGTGCCGAACACCAACACAACGATCAGCAGCACCACCAACCAGTGCCAAATGCTGAATGAACCCATGATTGTTCTCCAAACGACAAGTGGGAATTCTAGGGTACCGCTTCCGAATTACCCTTTTGCCCATGGGCGCGGGCCGCCCATGACATGCATGTGGACGTGCTGGACTTCCTGCCGGCCGTCTTCGCCGGTGTTGATCAGGGTGCGAAAACCGTTCGTCACGCCGTGCTCGCGCATCAGCTTGGGCGCCATCGCCAGCATGCGGCCGAGCAGCGGCGCATGCGCATCGGTCAGCTCGTACATCGTGGCCACATGCACCTTCGGGATCAGGAGCAGATGCACCGGCGCCCACGGCGCGATGTCGTGAAACACCAGCAACTCGTCGTCCTCGTAGGCCTTGCGGCTCGGGATCTGGCCGGCGACGATCTTGCAGAAAATGCAGTTCGGGTCGTGGCTCATCGTGCTCACTGCGGTATCGGCATTGGTTTGCGGTCGTTCAGCGCCAACCAGCCGCGCACCACGCGGTACAGGAACCAGATCGAGATCGCGATCCATGCGATCCAGCCCGGAATCACGAACAGCAGCCACAGCGGGATCGTCACGACGTACAGCACGCCGGCCCACAGCACGCTGCGGATGCGCCAGCTGAAGTGTGACTCCTGCCAGGTGCCGCGCGCGTCGTCGCGCTTGACCAGATCGAGGATGAAGGCGACCACCAGCAGCACGATGCTCGGCTGGAATGCCGGCAAGACTGCGCCCACCGCGACAATCGCGTGCAGGGCGTAGCTGACGTGCCCGATCATCTTCAGCGAATCGTCGCGCCGGGTGTCCGGCAGGCTGCCGTTTTCGATGATGTCGTTCATGAACCGTCCTTCTCGCGTTGTTGCGCCTTGCGCAGCGCAAATTCTTCCAGGCCTGAGACGCCTCCGCGCCGCTCCAGTTCCTTCAAGACATCGGCGGGCGCCAGACCGTGGGCATTGAGCGCCAGCATGCAGTGAAACCACAGGTCGGCCACTTCACCGACGATTTTCTCGGGCACGCCGTCCTTGCAGGCCATCACGACCTCGGTGGCTTCTTCGCCGATCTTCTTCAGGATCGCGTCCGGCCCCTTCTGAAACAGGCGCGCCACATAGCTCTTGTCCGGATCGCCCGCCTTGCGCGATTCGATCACGGCCGCGAGCCGCTCCAAGGTGTCGTTGCCAGTCATTTGTAGATGCTTTCCGGGTCTTTCAAGACAGGCTCGACGGTTTTCCATGCGCCGTCCTGCAGCAGCTGGAAAAAGCAGGCGTGGCGGCCGGTGTGGCAGGCGATGCCGGGCGTGTGCCCGAGCTGCTCGACCTTCATCAGCACCACGTCGTTGTCGCAATCCAGCCGCAGCTCGCGCACCTTCTGGATGTGGCCGCTCTCCTCGCCCTTGTGCCACAGGCGCCCGCGCGACCGGCTGAAATAGACGGCCTCGCCGAGCTCGGCCGTCTTCGCCAGCGCCTCGCGGTTCATGAAGGCGAACATCAGCACGTCGTTGCTGCCGACCTCCTGCGCGATCGCCGGCACCAGGCCGTTCGCATCCCACTTCACCTGATCGAGCCAGTTCATGGCGCCAGTGTAGTGGCGCCGCTGAACGCACGCTCCTGTGCGAACCATTCCAGCACGGGCAGCGTGCCCGGCAGCACCGGCCCCACGGCCACTGGCAGGCCTTGCCACGCCATCGTCTGCCGCTCGCGCATCTGGAACTCGCCGGTCCACGCGAACACCTTGCAGAAGTGCAGGCGCACGCGGGCGTGCGGGTAGTCCATCAGCTCGACTTTCCAGGGTTCGACGGCGCCGATCTCGATGCCGAGTTCTTCATGCAGCTCGCGCCGCAAGGCCTGCTCGACCGTCTCGCCGGCTTCGAGCTTGCCGCCGGGGAATTCCCAATAGCCGGCGTAGACCTTGCCCTCAGGCCGCGAGGTGAGCAAAAAGTTGCCTTCGCCATCGATCAGCACCCCGACCGCCACGTCGACCGGCACGCGTTCATCGCTCACGCGTGGTGCCTGCCGCTATAATCCTTCGCGAACTGGAACGCCACCCGCCCCGAGCGCGAGCCCCGCTCCAGCGCCCAGACCAGGCTCTCCTGCCGGGCGGCGACGATCGCGTCCTCCGGCACGCCGAAACCGCGCAGCCATTGCGCGGCGATCGCGAGGTACTCGTCCTGGCTGAACGGGTAGAAGCTGACCCACAGTCCGAACCGCTCCGACAGCGAGACCTTTTCCTCGACGACCTCGCCCGGATGGACCTCGCCGTTCTCCAGGTGCTGGTAGCTGAGGTTCTCCTTCATGTATTCGGGCAGCAGGTGGCGGCGGTTGCTGGTGGCGTAGATCAGCACGTTGTCGGAGGACTGCGAGATCGAGCCGTCGAGGATCGACTTGAGTGCCTTGTAGCCGGGCTCGCCTTCGTCGAAACTGAGGTCGTCGCAGAACACGATGAAGCGCTCGGGCCGCTCGGCGACCAGATCGACGATGTCGGGCAAATCGACCAGATCGGCCTTGTCCACCTCGATCAGGCGCAGCCCGCGGTCGGCGAACTCGTTCAGGCAGGCCTTGATCAGCGAGCTCTTGCCGGTGCCGCGCGCGCCGGTCAGCAGCACGTTGTTGGCGCCGAAGCC
>JBDUAG010000445.1:0-3868 GCA_040004785.1 Burkholderiales bacterium
CGTCACCGCGTCGCTCGGCTGGCAGGGCGACCGCGTGCGCGTCGACGCCGGCGTGCGCGTCTACGGCGGGCCGTCGGACGCGCTGTTCGCGCAGCTGCCGATGCGGCGCATCGGTTTCGTGACCGGCACCTGGTCGTTCTGAGCGCACTCATCAAAATATGATGAACATCATATTTTGTGCTATAGTGACCCCATGTCTTCTCCACCGACCCGCCGCGAAGCCACCCACGACCGCATCGTCGAGGTCGCGGCGCGTGCGCTGCGCCGCAACGGCTACGCCGGTGTCGGCGTGGTCGATGTGATGAAGCAGGCCGGCCTCACGCACGGCGGCTTCTATGCGCACTTCGAGTCGCGCGAGGCGCTGCTGGTCGAGGCCATCGAGCGCGCAGGGCGCGACACCGGCGCCGCCATGAAGCAGCGCATCGACAGCGGCCACGCGCGCGGCGAGAGCCCGCTGCGGGCGCTCGTCGAGGGCTATTTGTCGGAGTCGCACCTGGGTGGCACCGAGTCCGGGTGCGTCGTTGCGGCGCTCGGCTCCGAGATGCCGCGCCAGTCGCCGATGCTGCTGGCGCCGTCGGTCGAGCGCGTGCGCCGGTTGATCGCGCTGGTCCGGCATGCGCTGCCGGCAGGCGCCCCCAAGGAGCAGGCGATGGCGATCGCCGGCACGCTGGTCGGCAGCCTGCAGCTGGCGCGCGCGCTGGGCGTCAATTCGCAAGGCAAGGCGATGCTGGCGGCCGCGCGCGGTGCGCTGCTGGCTCAATACGACACCACGCGCGACACCACGCGCGACACCACGCGCGACACCACGCGCGACACCACCCGCGACCCCGCGCGCGACACCGAGTAGTCCCGTTCAGGCGCTGCGATGCGCCGCCCGTTTTCTCCGTCCACAAATATGACCATCATCATATCGATGCGTCGCCCTCACTGAAAGAGCATCCCATGAAACTCGACAACGCCGTCGTCCTGATCACCGGAGCCAACCGCGGCCTCGGGCTGGCCTTTGCCCGCGAGGCACTCGCGCGCGGCGCGCGCAAGGTTTACGCGGCAGCGCGTGACCCGGCCAGCGTCACGCTGGCGGGCGTGGTGCCCATCCAGCTCGACGTGACGAAGCCCGACGACATCGCAGCCGCGGCACGCGCCTGCGGCGACGTCACGCTGCTGATCAACAACGCCGGCATCGCGGCGACCGGTGGCTTCCTGGCCGAAGGCAGCGTCGCCGCGGCGCAGCGCCACCTCGACACCAACTTCTTCGGGCCGCTGCGCCTCACGCAGGCCTTCGCGCCGGTGCTGGCCGCGAACGGCGGCGGAGCGATCCTGAACGTGCTCTCGATCGCGAGCTGGATCAACGGCCCGATGCTCGGCAGCTACGGCATGAGCAAGTCGGCCGCGTGGGCGATGACCAACGGCACGCGCATCGAGCTGGCCGAACAGAAGACGCAGGTGCTGGCGCTGCACGTCGCCTTCATCGACACCGATCTGACGAACGGCCTCGACGTGCCCAAGTCGGCACCCGACGCGGTCGTGCGAACGGCGCTGGATGCGCTCGAGGCCGGTGCGAGTGAGGTGCTCGCCGACGAGCTCACGCGCCAGGTGCACCAGGGGCTGTCGGGCAGCCCGGCGGTCTATCTGCAGGCGATCGGCGGGTAAGCGCGCGATGACCGCTGCCGTCACCCAGGTGCCGCCGATGCCCGCGGCCGAGACCCGCGCCTCGCCGTGGCCGACCTTCTGGATCGCCAGCGTCGCCGTCTTCCTCGTCTCGCTCGACACGACGATGCTTTTCGCTGCGTTTCGCGCGGTGCGCGAAGCGTTCCCCGGCACCTCGGCGGCCGACATGTCGTGGGTGCTGAACGCCTACACCGTCGTTTACGCCGCGATGCTGATCCCGGCCGGCGGCCTGGCCGATACGCACGGCCGCAAGAAGGTGTTCCTGATCGGCGTCACGCTGTTCCTCGCCGCGTCGGCAGCGTGCGGGCTGGCGGGCAACGTTGGCTGGCTGATCGCGGCGCGCGTGGTGCAGGCGGTCGGTGCGGCGCTGCTCACGCCGGCGTCGCTGGCCATCGTGCTGGACGCGTTTCCGCAGAGCAAGCGCGCGGTCGCCGTGAGCCTGTGGGGCGCGGTCGGCGGACTCGCAGCGGCGATCGGCCCGAGCGTCGGCTCGTTCGTCGTCGATTCGGTCGGCTGGCCATGGGCCTTCTACTTGAACCTGCCGCTCGGCGCGCTCTCGTTGTGGCGCGGCGCGGCGTTGCTGAAGGAGGCGAAGAGGCCTGACAGCAAGCGCCCGGTCGATGGGGTCGGCATGGCGCTGCTGATCGTCGGCGTCGGCGCGGTCGCATTGAGCATCGTGCAATCAGAATCGCCGCACTGGTCGCGCAGCGAATTGACGGTCGCCGCAGTCACCGGTGCGATCGCGCTGATCGGCTTCGTCGCCTGGGCGCGGGTCGCCAAGGCACCGCTGGTCGATCTGCGATTGTTCAGGAACCGCACCTACACCTTCGTGAACCTCGCGACCCTGGCCTTCGGCATCGCGTTCGCGATGATGTTCTTCGCGTTCTTCTTCTACATGACCGAAGTCTGGCACTACACGCTGCCGCAGGCCGGCCTGGCCATCACGCCGGGGCCGCTGCTGGTGATCCCGTTCGCCATCCTCTCGGGGCGGCTCGCGGCGCGGCTCGGGCACCGGCCGTTCCTCTTCGGCGGCGGGCTGGTCTACGCCAGTGCCGGGCTGTGGTTCATGCTCGTGCCGGGCGCGCAGTCTGCCTACCTGACGCACTGGCTGCCGGGCTTGCTGCTCAGCGGCATCGGCGTCGGGCTGGTGCTGCCGTCGCTGTCGGCGGCCGCCGTCAATCGCCTGCCGGCCGATCAATACGCCGTCGGCAGCGCGGTGAACCAGGCGACGCGCCAGATCGGCTCGGTGATGGGTGTTGCGATCACTGTTCTGCTGATCGGCCATGCCGGCCTGACGCACGCCGATTTCATGCCGCTGTATGCCTGCCACGTGGTGCTCGCGCTGCTGACGGCGCTGCTGTGCCTGCCGGTGAACACGCGGCCGACGGCGGCACCCAAGGCCTGAGTCAACTCACTGCCGAACGGCCTCGATCTGGATCAGCACGCGCACGCGGTCGGCCACGAACGGCAGGCTGTGCGTGATGCCGAACGCACTGCGGTTGAACTCGGTCTCGAAGTCGCCGCCGCAGACCTCGCGCGCCGGGTCGGTGTCCATGCGGCACGAGAAGCGCAGCGCACGCAGGGTCAGCGACTGGCTTACGCCGCGCAGCGTGAAATCACCCGAGACGTTCGTCAGCTGATCGCCGTCGAAGCCGAAGCGTCGCGAGACGAAGTACGCGTTGGGTTCGTCCTCGGTGCTCAGCAGGTAGCGCCCGCGCAGCACGCCGTCGAACAGCGCCGAACCGGTCGAGATCGATGCGGTGGAGATCGTGAACGAAGCGCCGCCACTGTGCGCCTCGCGGTCGAGTGTGATGCTGCCGCTGATGGCATCGAAGCGGCCGCGCGCCGTCGAGGTGCCGAAGTGCTTGAGCTCCCAGTGCACGTGCGTGTTGGCCGCGTCGATCACGAACGCCTGCGGCGCTGCGTGCACGGCACCCACCGCGCCGCCGGCCGCCAGGGCCAGCAGCACGCGGCGGGTATTCCACATTACTGTTTGATGGCTTCGATCTGGATCAGCAGGCGGATGTTGTCCGGCAGGCCGTAGTTCAGGCCGTAAGCCATGCCGTACTGGCTGCGCGCGATCGTGGTCTCGAAGTCGCCGCCGCAGACCTCGCGCTTGAGCATCGGGCTGGTGTAGCAGTTGAAGTTGCTCGCCTTCAGCGTGACCGGCTGGGTCTTGCCGAGCAGGGTCAGCGTGCCG
>JBDUAG010000446.1:0-3864 GCA_040004785.1 Burkholderiales bacterium
TACGGCCGGCGCATGCAGACGATCTCGGGCATCCACTACAACTGGTCGATGCCGGGCGTGAGCACGGATGAGTACTTCGGCCTGATTCGCAATTTCAGGCGCCACTCGTTCCTCCTCCTGTACCTGTTCGGTGCCTCGCCGGCGCTGTGTTCGAGCTTCGTCGAGGGCCGCGAGCACGAGCTGCAGCCGCTCAAGGGCCACACGCTGCACATGCCGCACGGCACGTCGCTGCGGATGGGGCGGCTCGGCTACCAGAGCGACGCTCAGGCGTCGCTGGCGGTCAGCTACAACGGCCTCGACAACTACGGCGCCTCGCTGCAGGACGCCCTGACGCGGCCGTACCCGGCGTATGAAGCCGTCGGCATCCGCAACCCGGGCGGCGACTACAACCAGCTCGCCACCAGCCTGCTGCAGATCGAGAACGAGTTCTACGGCACGATCCGCCCGAAGCGCGTGATCTTGCCCGGCGAGCGGCCGCTGCACGCGCTGCGCGAACGCGGCGTCGAGTACGTCGAAGTGCGCTGCATGGACCTCGACCCGTTCGAGCCGGTCGGCATCAGTGCGGCGACGATGAGCTTCATCGACGTCTTCCTGATGCATTGCCTGCTCGCCGACAGCCCGCCGGACACGCCGACCGAGATCGCTGCACTGGCGCGCAACCAGCAGCGCGTGGCCGCGCGCGGTCGCGAGCCAGGCCTGAAGCTGGAGCGAGGCACGAGCGAGCTGAGCCTGACCGATTGGGCGACGCAACTGCTGCGCGAGTGCGAGCCGATCGCCGACGCGCTCGACGCGCTCGACCACGGCCGCAAGCATCGCGACGCGCTGCTGCATGCGTGGACCATCATCGACTGCTCCGACGCCGCGCCATCGGCCCGTGTGCTGGCGACGATGGCGAGCGATTTCGACAGCTCGTATGTCGCCTTCACGCGTGCGCAATCGAAGCAGACCAAGGCCGCGCTGCTCGCGCTGCCATATGCGGACCAGACTCAGAACCGCTTCACCAAGCTCGCGCAGGAGTCGGTCGAGGAGCAGCGCCGCATCGAGAAGGCCGACACGGTGCCGTTCGAGATCTACCGGCAGCAGTACCTGTCGGTCGAACGGCTCGGGCTGCCGGGCCAGCGGGCCGCCGCGTAGCCGGCCACGCGCCGTCAGGCGCGCAGGCCGACCTTCATCGTCAACCCCACCGGCGCCATCGCGAGCTGCAGCAGTTCGCGCGCTTCCTGGCCGTCGGGCGTGTCGACGGCGCGGATGTCGAAGCGTCCGAGCAGTGTCGCCATCGCCATCTTCATCTCAAGCAGCGCGAGGTAGCGTCCGGGGCAGATGCGCGGGCCGGCGCCGAAGGGCATCGAGATGCGCTTGGCGGCGCTGGCGGCCTGCGCCGGGCCGCCCTCGCTCAACCAACGTTCCGGCTCGAACGCCGAAGCGCGCGGCACGTGCTGCTCGCTGACGGCGTCGCGCCGCATCACTCCGATCACGACCATGCCGACCGGAATGACGACATCGCCGAGCGTCGTCTCGCGCAGCGCCTGCATGGCGTTCTGCGGCGCCACCGGCTTGAGGCGCATGGTCTCGTGCGCGCAGGCTTCCACGTAGTGGAGCTGCGCGATCTGTTCCATCGTCGGCGCCGATGCGTCGCCGCAGACGCGCCGCACTTCCGCGGTGGCCTTGGCGAGTGCCTCCGGGTGGCGCCACAGCAGGTGGATCATCCAGGCCAGCGTGTTGGCGGTGGTGTCTTCGCCGGCGAGCAGCATGATGAGCACGTTGCCGGCGACCTGCGGGTCGTCGATGCCGCTGCCGGGTTCGTCGGCCGCCACCAGCATCGCCTCCAGCAGATTGCGCGGATGCTCGCGCAGCGACGGGTCGGCCTGCAGGCGCGTTCGCGCCTCGGCCACGAACCGGTCGACCGCGGCGTTGACCTCGGCCACGCTGTGCCTGAGCGCCCGATCGGAGGCCGAGGGCAGGTAGCGCCACATCGGCAGCGGCGCGAAGATGCGCTTGAACACGGCCGGGAAGATCCGGTTCAGGTGGTTCTGGATCACGTCTTCGTCGGATTGCAGCGTGTTGACCTCGGCGCCGAACGCCAGGCCGGCGATCGTGTCCACGGTGTAGCGCATCAGGTCGGCCTGCAGGTCGATCGTGCTGCCTCGTTGTGCCGCCAATTGCCAACGCGCGGCGAGCCGCTGCGCGACGCGCTGCAGCGACGGAAAGTAGCGCTTCACGTGCGCCGGGTCGAAGCCGGCCATCACCATGCGGCGCTGGCGCCGCCAGGTCTCGCCGTTGGCGTTGAACAGGCCTTCGAGCAGGCCCATCTCGGCCCAGACTTCGGCCAGCTTGGTGGTGCGGCGAAAGCCGTCGGGCCGGTCGCGCAGCGCGGCGGCAATGAGCTCGTGGTCGCCGATCACGACCACCTGGCGATTGCGCAACTGCAGCTTGAAGATCGGGCCGTACTCGGCGCACCACGCCTCCAGTTGCAGGTGCAGGCGGCCCGCCTCGATCTGCAGCAGGTTGCCGAACACCGGGATGCCGCGCGGCCCGGGCAAGTCCTCGTAGCGGCGCAAGGGCGCCTGGGCGGTCGCGGAGGGCTTGTCGACAACGCGGGTGTCCATGGGCGTCCTTCGGATGGGCTGGCAGAAGGTGTACCACGCGACCCCTGGCCGCGCCAGTGGCATCGCGCGGTCAATCAGCCGCTTAACGAGCGCACTGCCCGCGCCAGCGCGCCGACGTCCGTCAGCGCCACGAACACGACGCCGGCGATGGCGCCGGCCAGGTGCGCGTCGTGGTTCACGCCGCCGGGCGACTGACGCGAAGCGTAGTAGCTGTAGGCGAGGTATGCGACCGCGAACAGCGGCGCCGGCACCGGCACCGGAATCGGCAGGATGAAGATCGACGCCGACGGGAAGTAGACGATCGACGCAAACAGCACCGCGAGGATCGCGCCAGAGGCGCCGAGGCTGCGGTACTCCGGGTCATGCTTGTGCTTGAACCAGGTGCCCAGGTCGCTCGCCAGCAGGCCGAAGAAGTACAGCGCGAGGAAGCGCGGTGTGCCGATCGCGCGCTCAAGCGGGAACGCGAAGGCCCAGAACGTGAACGCGTTGAAGAACAGATGCGCCAGGTCGACGTGCAGGAAGCCGCTGGTGACGAGCGTCAGGTACTGGCGTTGCGGCAGCAGCCAGTGCGGCCGGAACAGATTGCGCTCGATGATCGACCGCGCGGCAAACAGGCCGATCAAGCTGGCGATCACGATGGCCCCGAGCAGCAGCGTCGCGCCGGGGTTGGTGACCCACGCGGGCAAGTCGTTCATGGGGGGATTGTCGGCGGGTTGCGGCGAGCCTCAGGCACATTAGCCGCTTCGACTCGCAGCGCACCCGGTGTTCGCCGACCGCGGCGCGTGGACTGCGAAGGACTCTGACATGTGGATATTGACCGAATCGCCGAAAGGCAGCGCCTTCTACGAATCGCAATCGGTGACGGGCAACAAGACGCTCATCTCCGACACCTGCGACATGGTGATCTTCGCACGCATGCAGGGCTCCGAGGGCTCGCGCATCGTCGCGCTGCGCGGCCGGGAGAGCTTCCTGATCGGCCCGGCACCGGTGCGGGGTGTCGAGACCGACCTCAACGCGCAGCTGCTCGACATCGCCCGCCAACTCAACGCCGTCATCCTGACCTGAGCACCGTCGCAGATAAACTCTGCGCATGAACCCCATTCCCCTTGTCACCCTCGGCCGCAGCGACCTGCGCGTGGCCAAGATCTGCCTCGGCACGATGACCTTCGGTGAGCAGGTCGATGAACCGACCTCCCACGCGATCCTCGACCGCGCGCTCGAGCGCGGCGTGAACTTCATCGACACCGCCGAGATGTAC
>JBDUAG010000447.1:0-3861 GCA_040004785.1 Burkholderiales bacterium
AGGAACAGCATCAGCACGACGCCGAACTCGGAGAAGTGCAGCATGTCCTGCGGATTGGTGACGAGCTTCAGCCCCCAGGGGCCGATCAGGATGCCGGCGGCAAGGTAGCCGATTATCGAGCCGAGGCCGAGGAATTTCGCGAGCGGCACCGCGAGCACGGCGGCTGCGAGGTACACGAGTGTGCCGGTCAACCACGAGGTGTGTTCCATCACGCGGCCTCTTGTTCATCGTCTTCGTCGGGGCGCGCGTCTTCCGGCACGGCAGCCGGCAAGTTGTAGAGCAGCTCGCCGAGCTCGGGCCAATTCGGATACCGCCGCAAGCGGTCGGCGTAGATGCCGACATGGGACGCGATCTGCTCATCGCTGACCTTGTGCGCGCCGTGCAGCCGCAGCGGTGTCAGGAAACGCATGCCGCACAGCGTGGCGGTCTGCTCGTAGGGCGGCAGGAAGGCGTCGAAGAAGTAGCGGTTGTAGCGGTTCGGGTGGTACGAGTCCTGCGGGCCGCCAGTCGTCGTGACCAGCCACAGGTCCTTGCCGCGCAGTGCGGTCCCGCCCGGGCCGTAGGCCCAGCCGAAGGTGAGCACCTCGTCGACCCACAGCTTCATCAGCGGCGGCATGCTGTACCACTGGATCGGGTGCTGCCAGACGACCAGCTTGGCCGACACGAGCAGCGCCTGCTCGGCGGCCACGTCGATCAGGTAGTCGGGGTAGAGCGCGTACAGGTCTCGCACCAGCACCTTGGCGCCAGTGCCGGACAACTTGCGCGCGGCGCGCATCATCCGGCGATTGATGCGTGAATGCTCCATCTGCGGATGCGCGGTAATCACCAGAACGTCAGGGTCGTGCATGCGGCTAAGATAACCGCAAAGCGGAGACAACTCGGGCGGAGGACTGCATGCCGGTGATCGTGGTGGCCAATCCGAAGGGTGGCGTGGGCAAGACCACACTGTCGACCAACATCGCCGGCTACTACGCCTCGCGCGGCCATGCGGTGATGCTGGGCGATGTCGATCGCCAGCAATCGGCCCGCACCTGGCTCTCGCTGCGCCCGGCCGGCCTGGCCTTGATCGCCGCCTGGGAGGTCGCGCACGATGCAGTGGTTCGCCCGCCCAAGGGCACGACCCATGTGGTGCTCGACACCCCCGCCGGCCTGCACGGCAAGCGCCTCGACGAGGTGATGAAGCAGGCCGACAAGGTGCTGATCCCGCTGCAGCCCAGCATCTTCGACATCCACGCCACCCACGAGTTCGTGCGCGAACTCCTCGCGCACAAGCGCGGCGAGCGGGTGCAGCTCGCGATCGTCGGCATGCGCACGCGCGAGGGCACGATTGCGACCGACCAGTTGCGCGGCTTCCTCGACAAGCTGAAGCTGCCGCTGCTCGGCTTCGTGCGCGACACGCAGAACTACGTGCACCTCGCGGCCCATGGCCTGACCTTGTGGGACGTGAGCTCGAACCGTTTCGAACGCGACATCGAGCAGTGGAGGCCGATCACGGCCTGGCTCGATGCCTGACCCCTTCATCCCGAAAGAGCCCTCCGATGCGAAGTTTCGAGAACATCACCGACCTGCAGGCCCATGTGGGGCAGAACGTCGGCATCAGCGACTGGATCACGGTCACGCAAGAGCGCATCCAGCTGTTCGCCGATGCCACTGGTGACCACCAGTGGATCCATCTCGACGCCGAGCGCGCCGCGACCGGCCCGTTCGGCACGACCATCGCGCATGGCTTCCTGACGCTCTCGCTGCTGCCCGAGATGAGCGCCTCGGCGTTCAAGGTGCGCAACACACGCATGGGCGTCAACTACGGCCTGGGCAAGGTGCGCTTCCCGGCGCCGGTGCCGTCGGGGAGCCGGCTGCGTGGTCATTTCATGCTGACGAAATACGAGCCGCTCGATGGCGGCGCGCAGATCACCTGCGAGGTCACGATGGAACGCGAAGGCTCGGACAAACCTGTCTGTGTGGCCGAATCGATCGCCCGCCGCTATGCGTGATCCTGTTTGACCGATCGGAGTCACGGCTATGAAAGTGCTATTGATCGATGACCACCCGCTGATCCTGCAGGCGCTGCAAAGCGTGATCCAGAGTCTGGGCGACGACACGACCGTGGTGGGCGCCGGCAGTGCGCGCGCGGCACGCGAGACGCTGAAGGCCGATTCCGATTTCGACCTCGTGTTGCTCGACCTGCATCTCGGCGATGCCGACGGCTTCGAGGTGCTGGTCGAGTTCCGGAAGGCCTACCCGGCGCTGCCGGTGGTCGTGGTCTCGGCCTCGGACCGCCACTCCGACGTCATCAAGGCGATCGACCTCGGCGCGATGGGCTTCGTGCCCAAGCGCGCCAACAACGACGCGCTGTTCGAGGCCCTGAACATGGTGATGTCGGGCGGCATCTACATCCCGCCGATGACGCTGGGCGGCGACCCGCCCGCACCACCGATCGGCGGTGACACCGTGCCCGGCGTGCTGCGCGTGGTGGGCGAGCACGCGCGCGACGGCAGCCGCCCCCCGGCCGCGTCACCGCTTGCCGCGGTCGGCCTGACGCCGCGCCAGACCGACGTGCTCGCGCTGCTGCTGAAGGGCCTGCCGAACAAGCTGATCGCGCGCGAACTGAACCTCTCCGTCGAGACCGTGAAGGACCACGTCGCCGCGGTGCTGCGCGCGCTCAACGTCAGCTCGCGCACCCAGGCCGTGCTCGCGGTGAGCCAGATGTCGTTGCAGGGCGGGCTGGGCGCGTGGCGGAACCCGGGGCGGTGAGCGCCGCCGCTGTCGCCGAGCCGCCGGTGCACGACGCCGCGAGCGCGCGGCTCGCGGAGACGGTGCGCTTCACTTACGGCTACATGCCGGCCGCGCTGGCCGGCTACATGGCCGGCGTCGGTGTCGTCGCGATGCTGTTCTGGGGCATCGCGCCGATGTCGTTGCTGGCGCCGTGGATGGCGGCGTTCACGCTGATGTGTGCGGTGCGCATCGTGATCATCCGGGCCTTCAGGCGCGCCGAGGCGGCCGGGTCCGCCACCTGGAAGCTCGCCGACTGGCGGCGCTGGATCTGGCGCGCGAACATCGGCGCCATTGTCGCGGCCTCGGGCTGGGGCCTGGCCGGCTGGCTTTTCTATGCCCAGGGCTCGGCGCGCGAGCAGACCGGCCTGATCGTCATCGTCTACACGTTCTGCGCCGTCGGCATCCCGGTGCTGTCGATCCAGCGCCGGCTCTACCTCGTGTTCGCGGCGCTGGTCTTCCTGCCGCTGCTGGCCCGGATCGCGATGGTTGGCGACCGCTTCCACTACCTGCTCGCCGGCGAGCTGGTGCTGATCATCGGCTTCACCTTCGTGCTCGCGAACAGCTACCGCCAGGCCCTGCAGCGTGCGATCTACCTGAAGGTGCAGGCCGACGAACTCGCCGCCCGCCTGCGCATCGAGACGCTCGCCGCCGACGCCGCGCGCCGCGAGGCCGAGATTGCGAACCGCGCGAAGACGCAGTTCTTCACCGCCGCCAGCCACGACCTGCGCCAGCCGCTGCACGCGATGGGCCTGTTCGCCGAGGCCTTGCGGCAGCGCGTGCACGAGCCGGAGGTGGCGCAGCTCGTCAACAGCATCAACGAATCGGTCGATGCGCTCGAAGGCCTGTTCTCGGAACTGCTCGACATCACCCGCATCGACAGCGGCGGCATCGACGTGCACGACCAGCATTTCGAGGTCGGCGACATCCTGCGCAAGCTGCGCCTGAACTTCGATCCGGCGGCGTTCGAGAAGGGCCTCGCGCTGCGGCTGCGCGGCGGCCACCGGGTCGTGTTCGGCGACCCGCTGCTGGTCGAGCGCATCCTGCGCAACCTGGTCTCGAACGCGATCCGCTACACCGACGACGGCTCGG
>JBDUAG010000040.1:0-13011 GCA_040004785.1 Burkholderiales bacterium
TGGTGCGGCGCGGGATCTGTTCGAGGAAGCAGCGGCACACGGTGGTCTTGCCGGCACCGATCTCGCCGCTCAGCAGCACGAATCCGCCGCCGCCGTTCACACCGTAGAGAAGATGCGCCAGCGCCTCGCGGTGGCGCTCGCTCATGAAGAGGTAGCGCGGATCGGGCGCGATCGAGAACGGCTCCTGCTTCAGCCCAAAGAATGACGCATACATGGGTCCGGAGAATACAGCGTGGCGCCGGGCACAATGCGGCGCACCCCAGCTCGGAGCGCCTCGGCCCATGATCACCGTCCACCACCTGAACAACTCGCGCTCGCAGCGCGTGCTGTGGCTGCTCGAAGAGCTCGGACTGCCCTACGAGATCAAGAAGTACGAACGCGACGCGCAAACCATGCTCGCGCCGCCCGAGTTGCAGAAGGTCCACCCGCTGGGCAAGTCGCCGGTGATCACCGAAGGCGACGTGACCGTGGCCGAGTCCGGCGCGATCATCGAGTACCTGCTGGAGCGCCACGGCAACGGTCGCCTCGAGCCGGCGGCGGGCTCGCCGGAGCGGCTGCGGTTTCGCTACTGGATGCATTTCGCCGAAGGCTCGGCGATGTCGCCGCTGTTGCTCAAGTTGATCTTCGAGCGCATCAAGGTGACGCCGATGCCGTTCTTCGCGAAGCCGATCGCGCGCGGCATTTCAAACAAGGTGCTGGGGGCCATGGTCGATCCCAACCTGAAGCGCCAGCTCGATTTCATGGAGGCCGAACTCGGCCGAAGCGAATGGTTCGCCGGGCGCGAGTTCAGCGCTGCCGACGTCCAGATGAGCTTCCCCGTAGAGGCCGCCGCGCAGCGCGCCGGGCTCGATGCCAGCCGGCCGAAACTGATGGCCTACCTGAAGCGCATTCACGCGCGCCCGGCCTACAAGAAGGCGCTGGAGCGCGGCGGGCCCTACAGCTTCGCGAACGACTGATCCCTAGAGGGCGCCCATGCGCGAACGCAGCACGTTCGCGCCATCTCCCTGCGGCTCTCGCGACGCGGGTCGAGCACTGACATCGCCATCGCGTTCGCGCAGCACATCGGCGAGCGTCTTCTTCTTCGGCGCGCCCGGGTTGCCCGATGCGACGACGATCGGTGCGGCCGGCACGCCCGCGCGCGCTTCGAGCGCGCAGGGCGAGGACTGGAACACGAGGTGGCCGCCGGTCATGCATTTGTTGATCGCCTGGGCCTGTGCTGCGGGAACCCACAGCATCACGGCGCCGAGGGCAAGTGATGCGAGCAGGATTCGGCGGGTGGTGCTCATCGGCAAAATTCTAGAGATGGGCGCCGTGCCACGGCGATCGGCGCGTGCGCAGGAAGTCACACCACCACGCCGCCCGTACTCAGCCTCTCAAGTCCGCCACACGCGCGGCGTGCTCGCCGGCAACTGCCACGCCAGCGTACGCCACGCGCCCCACACGCTGGTGAGCAACGCCATCAATGGCTCGACCCGCGGCGCGAGCGCGCGCAGCACGACGATGCCGTCATGCACCGCGGTGGCGCCGGCCGTGCCGCGCAGCGCGTGCGCATCGCTGGCCGCGCGGGCGGTGTCGAGCAGCGCGTCACGCCGTTCCAGCGGCAGCGCACTGCCCGCCGCGAACCACAGCGTGCCCATCACGCGGTGCCCGGCCCAGCCGAGCGGTGAATCGAGCAGGCGCGTGTCAGCCGCATCGATCACGCCGTGCTCCAACCAGCGGCCGGGCAGCTCGATGCGCTGCGTGAAGCGGCCGCGCACGAAGGCCTGGTCGGAAGCCGGCAGGCCGAGCGCGAGCACGTCCCAGCCCATCATCTCGGCGCCAGGCGCAAGCTCGAAGCGCATCAGGTTCTCGCCGATGCAGCCGCTGTATGCGAGCGTCTCGAGCGGCAGCCATTCGAGGCGCGCGCCGTCGGCGAGCGAGGCGTGCAGGCGCTGCGTCGCGGGCGCGCCGGTGCTGCGGTAGAAGCGCGCCGCGCCGGGGGTCGTGACGAGCGCGTGGGCGTCTGGCGCGAGCGTGATGCCGATGTCGAGCCGGTCGCCGCCGACGAGGCCGCCGGGCGGGTGCACGAGCACGTTGTGGCAGATGGCCGGCGTCTCCGGGTAGAGGCTCGCGAGCACGCGCAGCGGGCCGTCGTGGCGGTCGTGCACGACGGTGCGTGCAGCGCCGTGGATTTCGTCGCGGCGGTACTCGAGCGAAAGCGAACCCTGCCAGGCCATCAGGGATGCGCGCGCTGCCAGAACGCGAGGTGGAGCGCCGCGATCTCGGCCTCGACCTCGGGCACCGGCCCGATCACGCGAATGCGCTTCTGGCCGTGCGCGAAGACCTCACGGCAGGGCAGGTCCATCGTCGGGTTCTCGGCATGGTTGCCGGTGAGTTCGAGCAAGCGCTTCTCTTCCATGCCGTAGACGACGCGGCCGATGTGGGCCCAGTACTGCGTGCCGGCGCACATGCAGCAGGGCTCGACGGTGGTGTAGAGCGTGCAGTGCCAGAGTTCATCGGGCGTCCAGCGCGCGGCGGCGGTCCGGGCAAGCACCGCCTCGGCGTGATTGACGCTGTCGATGTTGCCTTGCTCGATCAACACCGTCTCGTGATCGGCGCCTACCAGCAGCGCGCCGAACGGGTGATGGCCGGCGGCCAACGCGCGTTGCGCGATGGCGTTCGCGGCGCGCAGGTGGCGCGCGATCTGTGCGACGGTCGGGTCGATGTCAGTCACCTTGCGTGCCCCTGTGCGCCCAGCCGGTGGTGCGCTTCTCGATGAGTGAAAACAGCTCGTACATCGCCATCGCCATCACGCCGATCACGACCAGTCCGGCGAAGGCGAGCGGCATGCGCTGTTGTGAACCCGCAGTCTGCATCAGGTAGCCGATGCCCGAATCGCCGGCCGTCATCTCGGCCAGCACGGTGCCGACGAACGCGAGCGTGATCGAGACCTTCAGCGAAGCGTAGAAGTAAGGCATCGAGCGTGGCAGGCCGACTTTCACCAGCACGTCCCAGCGCTTCGCGCCGAGCACGCGCAGCACGTCTTCGAGTTCGGGCTCGAGCGTGGCCAGGCCGGTGGCGATGTTGACGGTGATCGGGAAGAACGAGATCAGGAACGCCGTCAGGATGCCGGGCCCGAGACCGATGCCGAACCAGACGATCAGGATCGGCACCAGCGCCGCCTTGGGCACCGCGTTGAAGCCGACCAGCAGCGGGTACAGGGCCGCATACGCGAGGCGCGACGAACCGACCAGGAAGCCGAGCAGCACGCCGACGACGATCGCGATCGCGAAGCCAAGCATCGTGACCCAGAAGGTCTTCCACGCTGCGTCGGCGATCGGGCCGGCATAGTCGCGCATCGCCTGCACGATCGTGAGCGGGCTCGGGAAGATGTAGTCGTCGATGCGGAACAGCGAGCAGGCGAGTTGCCAGATGACGAGCAACGCCGCGGCGGTGACGACGGGCGCCCAGCGCTCTCGCGTCTTCGTCGTCATCGCGCTGCCACCGGCGCGGACTGCCCGTCTTGTTGCACGCGAAGGGCTCCGATGTGCCCACGCAACTCGTGCACGATGTCGGTGAACGCCGGCGTGTAGGTCAGCTCCAGATCGCGCGGCCGCGGCAGGTCGATCTCGCGGCGCGCGGTGAAACGGCCCGGGCCCTTGCTCATGACATAGACCGTGTCGGCGAGGAACACGCTCTCGCGCAGGTCGTGGGTGACGAGGATCACATTGAAGCGCCGCGCCGTCCACAGATCCCGCAGCGTGCACCAGAGTTCTTCGCGCGTGAATGCATCAAGCGCGCCGAAGGGTTCGTCGAGCAACAGCATCTTGGGCTCGTGGATCAGCGCACGGCAGATCGACACGCGCTGCTGCATGCCGCCCGAGAGCTGGTGCGGCAGCTTGTCCTCGTAGCCGCCGAGGCCGACGGTGCGCAGCAGTTGCACGGCGCGCTCGCGGTACTCGTCGCGCCGCGCCTTGAACTGCGCCCGGTGCGGCTCGACGATTTCCAGCGGCAGCAGCACGTTGTCGACCGTGCTGCGCCACGGCAGCAGCGACGGCGCCTGGAACGACATGCCGCTGATCTTCAGCGGGCCGGTGACGGGCGCGCCGTCGATCCGGATCGTGCCGCGGCTCGGCATGCGCAGCCCGGTCGCGAGCTTCATGAAGGTGGATTTGCCGCAACCCGACGGGCCCACGATGGCGATGAATTCGCCCTCGTTCACCCGCAACGAGATGTCCTCGACGGCGAACTGGCCCTTCGCTTGCAACTCGTCGTTGTAGGCGAGCCAGACGTGGTCGAAATCGACGAAGGGGCGCGAGGCTTCCGTCATGACGGCAACCGTGCGATCACGCTGCGTACCGAGTCTCGGTAGAGATCGGGTTGCTCGCGATCGAGGCCGCTGTGCGAACCGCCCTCGAACGGCACCCAGCGCGTGCCGACCGGCGCGTGCTCGTAAAGCGCGCGGCCGAGCGCGAACGGGACAGTCTTGTCGGCGCTGCCGTGCATCATCAGGATCGGCGCATCGATCTGGCCGATCTTGTCGATCGAGTCGAACTGCTGGGTCGCGAACCACGAGACGATCCAGCCCAGCACGCCGACCGATTTGGCGACATCGGGCAAGCGCGTGAACGTCGATTCGAGGATCAGCGCCGCGTAGTCGCTGCCGGCATGCTTGTGGCTCGCGAGCTCGATGGCGACACCGCCGCCCAGCGAGTGGCCGAATATCACGCGCTTGCGCGGATCGGGCTGGCGCCTGACGAACTCGCTCCACGCCACGGCCGCGTCGGCATTGATGCTGGCCTCGGAGGGCAGCACGCTGCTGCTCTCGCCCCACCCGCGGTACTCGACCGCGAGCACCGCGAAGCCGGCGCTGCGCAGCGCATCGATCTTGCGATAGTTCTGGAACAGATTGCGGAAGGTGCCGTGCAGATAGAGCAGCGTCGGCGCCTGTGCGTTCGGGTTCGGCAGCCACCAGAGCTGCAGCTTGTCGGGCCGATCGGCGGTGGCGCCGGGCACGTCCAGCGCGAAGGTCACGTCGCTCGCGCGCAGCCCGACGAAATCCGCCGGTCGACCGGGCGTGGGGCGGTAGACCAGCTCGCGCTGCTTGGTGTCGACCCAGGCGCAGCCGACGAGCGTTGTGAGCACGCCGCAAAGAAGCCAGGCCCTCACGATGCCCCAAGCGCTCTTGCCGGAGCGGCCGCGAAAAGTCCCGACAATGACGCCCATGAAATTATTTGCCTCTGCCCTCACTGCCATCGCCCTCGGTTGCTGCATCTCGACCACGCGGGCCCAATCGTCCGTGCCCCCGGGCGACGCACCCGCCGACGGCGGCATGCTAAGCCGCATTGGCCAATGGTTCAGCAACGACTGGGACAACGGCTGGGAAACCGGGAGCAACTGGCGTCTGATCGCCTCGCCCTATACCTATCACTACTCACGCGATCCCGACCACACCCACGTCTACATGCTGGGCCTTGAACGCCACCGAGCCGATGGTTTCCTGTTCGGCGGCACCTACTTCAGGAACTCCTTCGGTCAGCCCAGCGGGTACCTCTACCTGGGTCAGCGTTTCGACCAGGTCGGGGGCGTCCAACCGCTGTTCGCGCAGCTGACAGGAGGCGTGCTGTACGGCTACAAGGCGCCGTTCAACCACAAGGTGCCGCTGAACTACCGGGGCTTCTCGCCAGGTCTGGTGCCCAGCCTGGGCTGGAGGTTCACGCCGAACCTGTCGGCGCAACTGGACTTCCTGGGCAACTCGGCGCTGATGTTCCAATTCTCGGCCGACTTTCACTGACCCTTGCTCACTTCCTGGCTGCGGGAAAGATGTTGCGTTCTGCGGCCGTCGGCAGGAAGCCGCCATTCCAGACCGCTTCGGGCCTGACCCGCTCCTTGGTGCCGAAGGCGTCCGACACCTGGCTCGCCATCAGGCTCAGACGCGGAGCCTTGACCTCGCCGAAGCCCTCGGCGCGCGCGTCGGCAGTGAGCACGGTGGCGTCGAGCGCGAGCTTCAGGCGGCGCTCCTCGAGCGCGACGTCGATGATGCCGTCGCGTGCCTTCACGGTTGCGATGCCGGCCTTCGGGTCGTTGATCACGTCGCGCATGCCCTTGGTGAATGCGCGTAGGAAGGCCTTCACGGCTTCGGGGTTCTTCTTCAGAAAGTCCTCGCCGACGATGACCGCGTTGCCGTAGAGCTTCACCCCGTGGCTCGGGTACGGCAGGATCACGATGTCGCCGGCCTTCACGCCGCGCGCCTCGATGTTGAGCAGCGAGGTGAACGAGAAGCCCGTGATCGCATCGACCTCGCCGCGCACCAGCATCGTTTCGCGCAACGGCGGGTCCATCGCCGTCCAGGTGACGTTGGTCACGTTGTTCGCCTTCGCGAAGATCGGCCAGGCCTTGCGGCCGGCGTCGAACACCGGCGCACCGAGCTTCTTGCCATTCAGGTCGGCCGGGGTCTTGATGCCGGATTTCTTGAGTGCCAGCACCGCGGCCGGCGTGTTGTTGTAGACCATCATCACCGCCACCGGCTTGTTCTTCGCATCCGGGTTGTTGGCGTGGAACTCCATCAGCGCCGCCAGATCGGCAAAGCCCATGTCGTACGCGCCGGTCGCCACGCGCGTGACCGCGCCACCGGAGCCGTTGCCCGCATCGACGCTCACGTTCAGCCTCTCGGCCTTGAAGTAGCCCTTCGCCACCGGCACCAGGAACATCGCGGCGGGCCCCTCGAAGCGCCAGTCGAGCTGGAACTTGATCGGCGTCTCTGCCTCTTGCGCGTGCGCCGGCATGGCGATCAGCAGCGTGGCGGCGAGGGCGCCTGCCAGCGTGCGGCGGGCGGACTTCAGCAGATTCATCGAGCGGGCTCCCGAAACAGTCATGCCGATGCGGCATGCAAATTCTGTGCGAGGCGGGCGCACCCGGCCAGCGGGGCGACCCGCCTGTAGGCGATCTCCGACACGACTTTCATCCACAGGGATTGCCCGGGCGAACGACTTTCGGGGCATTATGCTGCACTGCACCATTCGTCGTGAGCCCATGTCCATTCAGACCATTTCAGACACCATCGACCGCGCCCTGTCAGCCGCCGGCCTGGACTCGAAGTCAGGCTCGGTGAAGACCGTGATGGAGACGATTCGCGCGGCGCTCGACGCGGCGGGACTGCGTCAGTCCGGCCCGGGGGCGCCGACCGCGGAGCGTCAGGATGCGCCTCCACGCCAAGGCCGATTTCTGAGCCGTTCGCATTCGGGCCCGGCGGGCGACCGCGCCTACAAGGTCTTCATCCCGGCCGCTTACCGCGGCGAGCCGATGCCGCTGATCGTGATGCTGCACGGCTGCAAGCAGAACCCCGATGATTTCGCCGCCGGCACGCGCATGAACGAGCTCGCGGAGGAGCACGGCTTTCTCGTCGCCTACCCGGCGCAGTCGGCGAACGCGAACGGCTCGAACTGCTGGAACTGGTTTCAGGCGAAGCACCAGCAGCGCGATGGCGGTGAGCCGTCGATCCTGGTCGGTATCGTCGCCGAGATCGCCGACGACTGCCGGGTCGATCCGCGGCGCGTCTACGTCGCGGGGCTTTCCGCCGGCGCAGCGATGGCGGTGATCCTGGGCGTAACGCATGCCGATGTCTTCGCCGCGGTCGGCGCGCATTCCGGGCTGCCGTTCGGTGCGGCCCACGATGTCGGCTCGGCGTTCGCGGCGATGCACGGCGGGACGCAGGCGCCTGCGGCACCGCGAGGCGTTCCGACCATCGTCTTTCACGGCGATCACGACACGACCGTGAGTCCGAAGAACGGCGCGGCGATCTTCGAGCAGGCCGTGGCCTCGCTCGGCGACCAGGGTGGCGCACCGCTGACGCGCCATGTGCGCGAGCATGCCTCCGCGCCGGGCCGGCGCTTCACGAGCACGGTCTGCGTCGATCGAGCGGGCGACCCGCGCGCCGAGCAGTGGATCCTGCACGGCGCCGGGCATGCCTGGTCCGGCGGCAGCGCCGCGGGGTCGTATGCCGACGAGAAGGGGCCGGACGCGTCGGCAGAGATGGTCCGGTTCTTCATGGCACAACGGCGCGGCTGATCGCGTCGCTCAGGACAAGCGCGCGCGAAGCCTGTCGATCGCGTTGGCGACGGTGGGGGTTCGCGAACGCGGGGGTGTCAAGCCGCTTGCAGAACGTGGATCGCCCGGGCGGCGGTCCAGTCCTTGACCTGTTTCGCGTAGGCCTTCATGTGCGGCGCGACCCCGTGGGCCTGCAACGCTTCCATCGACGCCCACTGCTCGACGACGACAAAGGTGTCCGGGCCGAACTGGGCGAAGCCGGCCGAGAGGCCGGGCACGTCCACCACCGCCTCGTAGGCGATGCAGCCGGCTTCGGCGCGCACCGCTGCGACGTTGGCGCGGTAGGCGTCGAGGATGTGGGCGCGCATGCCGGGCTTGGCGGTGATGATGGCAACGACGTGAATCATTTCGAGGGCTCCTGAATCGGTGCCCGACTGTACGTCGCCGCATCTGGTGACCCCTAATCTGCGTGTGCAATGGCTATTGCGTCGGCCATCGGCATGGATACCATGGGTGAGGCGGAACGTGCCGCGAGCGGGTGGTCGTACGGGATGCGCATGAACCGGTGGAACACGCTAGTAAGGCGTGCCGCACTTCTGATGGGGATCGCCCTGCTGGCGGTGGGCTTGGCCGTGCCCGTGTGGGCGGCGGACAAGCGCCTCGCACTGGTCGTGGGCAACGCGCGCTACCCGAGCGCCGCCCTGAACAACCCCGAGAACGACGCCCATGTGGTCGCCTCGACGCTGCGCCGGCTGGGGTTCGAGGTGATCGAGCATGTGAACCTGCCGGTCAAGGACTTCCGCCGCGTGCTGCGCGAATACGCCAAGCGCGTGCAGGAGACCGAAGGCACGGCGCTGTTCTTCTATGCCGGGCACGGCGTCCAGATCGACGGGCGCAACTACCTGCTGCCGGTGGACATCAACGTGCGCGACGAGTACGAGATCAAGGACGAAGCGGTCGACGTGGAAGAACTGTTCGTCAGCCGCCTCGATCGCGCGCGCGCCCAGACCCGCATCATCATCCTCGACGCCTGCCGCGACAACCCGTTCGCCACCAAGTCTCGCGGCGTGCGCTCGGTGGGCTCCGGGCTGGTCGAGATGGGGGCGCGCGGTGCGCTGATCGCGTATTCGTCTGCCCCGGGTGCGACCGCAGAAGACGGGCCGGCCGGCACCAACAGCATCTTCACGCGCCACCTGGTCAAGGAGATGCTGGTGGAGGGCCTGGAGGTCGAGCAGATGTTCAAGAACGTCCGGGTCAAGGTCCTGCGCGACACGAACCAGCGCCAGATTCCGTGGGTCAACAGCTCGATGACCTCCAATTTCAGCTTCAACCCGCGCGCGGGGGGCGAACCGGCCGAGGCCTCGCGCCGCGAAGACCTGGGGCGCCTGCAGACGTCGCTGGACAAGCGCGAACGCGATCAGAAGGAGCTCGAAGATAAGATCAAGCGGCTCTCCCGTGAGCTCGAGCAGGCGCAGGCGGCGCGCCGCCCGGCGCCGGCCGCGGTGGCCGCGGCGTCGGCGCCGGCGTCGGCGAGCAAGGCGCCCGTCGAGGCTCCCGCGAAGGTCGAGACCAAGGTCGTCGCGGCCCGCGTCGAAGCCCGGGGCAAGGTCGAGCTGCCGCCGGCGACCGTGCCGAGTTTTGCGCCGCCACCGCCACCGCCATCGTCGCCGCCGGCCGAAGCCGCCTCCGCTCGGCGGCGTCCGGTGGCGCCCGACGTCAAGGTCACGCAAGCCCCGCCGATCAAGGTCGCCGGCAGCCGCAAGGCCGAGGGTTCGCCGAATTCGGAGCGTTGCGTGGCGTTGCTGATCCGGGCCCAACTCGGTGAGGAACTGCCGGCTTCCGATCTTTCGTTCTTGCAAAAGGAGTGTCGATGATGAACACGATTTTCAGCACCGAGTCAGCAGATCGGCGGGGTTCGCGCCTGCCGCATTGGGTCGCGCTCGCGGTCGTCGCGGCGGCCGCGCAATTGGTGGGCTGCGCCGCGCCGCGTCCGCCAGCCGCTGTGGCCGCACCACCGATGGCCAAGCCGGCCCCCGCTGTGGCGCCGGCGCCCGTCGTGATGTCGGCCGCTGCGCCTGTTGCACCCGCCGCTCCCCCCGCTGTCGCACCGGCCACGCCGCCTGCGGCGAGCGTGTCGCCACCGCCGGCGGCCGCGCCGCCACCACCGCCGCCGGTGATGCCGTTCAACGAGGCGGTGCTGTTCGCCGCGAACAACCTGTTCCGCGGCGCCAAGCTCGACGCGGCGACCACGGCGCGCAGCGGCGCGACCAAGCTGCCGCTGGTGATCGACCCACTGGTCGACGGCGTGTCGGGTTACCAGTCGGTGGCCACCGAATCGATGGAGGCGAAGATCACCGAGCTGGTCAAGTCCACCTACCCGAACTTCGACATCCAGCCCTTTACGACTGCCTCGCTCGCGCGTGCGCCGTTGCTGTTCATCGGCACCTTCACGGCAGTGAATGCCGACGGCAGCAACAAACCGGGGCGTGACTGGCACCGCGTCTGCCTGGCGCTCGTGGACCTGCGCAGCGGCACGATCATCTCCAAGGGCTTCGCACGCGCCGCGATGGAGGGCGTGGATCTGACGCCGACCGCGTTCTTCCTCGACAGCCCGGCGTGGGCGCCGGACCCGTCGGTGCAGGGCTATGTGCGCACTTGCCAGGGCACGAAGGCGGGCGACCCGATCAACCCGGCCTACTGGGACCGGATCATGGCCGCCGCGATGATCAACGACGCCATCCTTGCCTACAACAAGGGCTACGCGGAGGAAGCGCTTGATCTCTACAAGGGCGTTCTGCGGCAGCCGGGCGGCGACCAGCTGCGCGTCTACAACGGCATCTACCTCGCGGCGAGCAAGCTCGGCCGCAAGGACGAGGCCGCGGTGGCCTTCAACAAGATCATCGACTTCGGTCTGGCGCAGAACCAGCTGGGCGTGAAGTTCCTGTTCCGTCCGGGTTCGACGCTGTTCGTGCCCGAGCCGCAGATCAGCGGCGCGTACCACGCTTGGCTGGCGCAGATCGGCCAACGGGCCAGCCAGCGCACCGCCTGCCTCGACATCACCGGCCACACCAGCAAGACCGGGCCTGAGCCGTTGAACGAGCGCCTGTCGCTGATACGCGCGCAGTACATCAAGCAGAGGCTCGATGCCGCGGCCCCGGTGCTGGCGAAGCGGACGGCAGCCGAAGGCAAGGGATCGAGCGAGAACATCTCGGGTCTGGGCACCGACGACGCGCGCGATGCGCTCGATCGCCGGGTGGTGTTCAAGGTGAAGGACTGCCCGACGTCCTGACCGGAAATGGCCCGCTTGAGCGGGCCCCGGTCTGTCGTCACGCGCCGTGGAACTGCACGCGGCGGTTCTCGGGCGCTTGGGGCGACAGCCCGTCGATCGGCTGCTGCTTGCCGATGCCGGTGTCGAGCAGGCGGCGGGCTTCGATGCCGTGCCTGGCGACCAGATACTCCTTCACCGCGTGCGCGCGGCGCTGCGACAGGCGCTGGTTGTATTCCTCGGTGCCCACCGAGTCGGTGTGGCCCTCGACCACCACGGCGGTTCCGGGCGGCAGCAGCTTGATGCCTTCGGCCAGCGCGTCGAGCTGCGGGCGGGCGGTGTCGGCAATGTCGGCCGAATCGAAGGCGAAGCGCACAGGCAGCGACACCGCTGCGGGCGTCACCTTCTGGGGTGCGGCATCGCCGTCGAGCAACCGGATCGAGCGCGTCTTGATGGGCGTCGCCCGGTTCAGGATGCGGGCCACGTCCTGCGGATCGACGCGCTGGCCTTCACGGTAGTGAATGGCTTGCTGCGCGGCGGCGCCGAACGAGAGCAGGCTGGCGGCGGCGAGGATGCTGAGGGTGCGGATCATGAGGGTCTCCTGGTCGGATGAAGAGGGGCAGTCCGACATGGGTTGCGGGTCGCGCCGAAACGGTTCAAACATTCCGAGGGTCAGCGCGGCCAGGTGCCGCGATCGGCCACCGCGTGGCGGATCAGGCAAGTGGCGTTGCGGGTTTCGGCCACGTAGACCGGCCGCCCCTGGCGGTCGGTGCCGGCGATCAGGGTCGGGTACTGCGCGCCGTCGGGCAGGCTGATGCCGTTCTCCTCGAACAGCAGCCGACCGTCCTGCCAGCAGCGGATCTGCCACGGGCCGGCGCTGCGTGCCGCGGCCTTCGGGGCAGAGGCCGCCACCGGGCCGGCCTCGAGGGTCGAGACGCCTGCCACCGCAATTGTCGAGGTGAGCAGTGCGGCCAGCGCGATGGCACGGGCACGGAGGCGGTCACTTGGCTTGTACATGGAGGATCTCCTGGGCGAGGGCACCACCGGAGGCGGCGACAAAGGCGGCTCGAACCTGGTCGAGCGAGTTCACCGGCAAGGGCTCGAAGTCGGTGCCGACCACGCTGTCCGACAGCCTGGCCATCACGTCCTTCGGCGTGGCGAAGCAGGCGATCGACTCTCGCGCACCGCGTGACTTGATCGCCAGCTGGAAGCGCATCCTGCCGGGCAGTTGCAGCGCCTGGGCGGCCGTGATCAGCGGATCCTTGGCGAAGCGATTCGGGAAGAAGCGCGTCACCTTGGCCTGCTCGTCGAGCAGGTAACAGTACACATACGCGTCGCGGTTCGGTCGGATCGTCAGGCCGAACGACTCCCCGCTGGCAAAGCTAGTCTGTCCGTTCTGCGTCGCGAGCAGCAGGCGCATCGGCTCGGCCGTCGGCGTCGGCTGGGGCGCTGCCGCGGCCGGTGCTGCCGCCGACAGGGCCGCTGCGGGCGCGGCTGCTGTGGGCGCCGTCACCTGCATCGTGACGGGCTTGTCCGGGCGCGGGATCTTCGTGTGATCGGCTGTCAGGTAGGCGTTGAAGAAAGCCTCGTCGAGCAGCGCCTGCTTGCTCAGGCCGAGTGCAGCGCGGTAGTTGCCGATAGCTTCGTCGATGGCCGGGTTGAACTGGCCGTCGATCGGGCCGTCGTAGAAGCCACGGCGGCGCAGCTGGTTCTGGAAGTAG
>JBDUAG010000448.1:0-3834 GCA_040004785.1 Burkholderiales bacterium
CGCACAGCAAGGTGCCGTAGGGCACGCGGAAGCGGAAGCCGTTCGCGGCGATGGTGGCGCTTTCCATGTCGAGCGCGATCGCGCGGCTCTGGCTGAAGCGGCGCTCCGGCGTGCTGGTGGCGTGGTGCGAGGGCAGCAGCTCCCAGTTGCGGTTGTCGGTGCTGGCCACCGTGCCGGTGCGCATGATGCGCTTGAGCTCGTAGCCCTTGAGCTGCGTGATCTCTTCGACCGCGGCCTCGAGCGCGACCTGCACCTCGGCCAGCGCGGGAATGGGCACCCACAGCGGCAGCTCTTCGTCGAGCACGTGGTCCTCGCGCACATAGCCGTGGGCGAGCACGTAGTCGCCGAGCTGCTGCGTGTTGCGCAGCCCGGCGCAGTGGCCGAGCATCACCCACGCGTGCGGGCGCAGCACCGCGATGTGGTCGGTGATGGTCTTCGCATTCGCCGGGCCGACGCCGATGTTGACCATCGTGATGCCGGCGTTGTCGGGCCGCACCAGGTGGTAGGCCGGCATCTGCGGCAGGCGCGGTGGCGCAGCGCCGAGCTCGTCGCCCGGTTGCGCCGGCAGGCCCGCGCGGCGCGTGATCACGTTGCCGGGTTCGACGAACGCGACGTAGTCCTGCGCGCGCGCCGAGCTCGCCATCGTCTCGTGGCCGAGGCGCACGAATTCGTCGATATAGAACTGGTAGTTCGTGAACAGCACGAAGTTCTGGAAGTGCTCCGGCGCTGTGCCGCTGTAGTGGCGCAGCCGGTGCAGCGAGTAGTCCACCCGCGGCGCGGTGAAGAGCGAGAGCGGATGCGCCTCGCCGGGCGCGGGCTCGAAGGTGCCGTTGGCGATGCCGTCGTCCATCGCGTTCAGGTCGGGCAGATCGAAGCGGTCGCGCATCAGCATGCGGCGCTCTTGCGTGAGATTGCCTTCGATGTGGTCGTGCTCGGCGAACGAGAAGTGCACCGGGATCGGTTGCGCGCTCGTGCCCACCTCGAGCGTCACGTGGTGGTTCTTCAGCAGCAGGCGGAACTGCTCGAGGTAGTAGCTGCTGAACAGGTCGGGCCGCGTCAGCGTCGTCTCGTAGGTGCCGGGGCCGCTCACGAAACCGTAGCTCAGGCGCGAGTCGGCGCGCGCCACGGTGTCGGTCTGCACGCGCACGAAGGGGTAGCAGGCGCGCACGCGCGCGCCGAGATCGTCGCCACCGACGAAGGTCTGCAGCGCGCTGCGCAGGTGCGCGATGCTGCCGTCGTAGATGGTGCGCACCTGTTCGAGCGCGGCGTCGGCGTCGTCGAAGCGGGCGGGAGCGACGTAGTTGGGAACGATGGGCATGGGCCTCCTGAAGGGTCGAGCATGACGCGGGGTCGGCGACCCCCTGCGCTGCATCATGCCGCACGCAGGCGCGCCCGTACACTCCGCGTCGGGCACGAAGAGTGCAATGGAGCCTGTTGATGAAAGTGCTTGTTCTTGGCAGTGGTGTGATCGGCGTGGCCAGCGCCTACCAGCTCGCATTGGCTGGCCACGAGGTCACCGTGATCGATCGCCAACCCGCGGCCGCGCTCGAGACCAGTTACGGCAACGCCGGTGAGGTGTCGCCCGGCTACTCCGCGCCATGGGCCGGGCCGGGCGTGCCGATCAAGGCGGTGAAGTGGTTGCTGATGCACCATCGGCCGCTGGTGATCCGCCCGACGCTCGACCTGAATTTGGTGCGTTGGGGCGTCGCCATGCTGCGCAACTGCACCAGCGCGCGTTACGAGCTCAACAAGGGCCGCATGGTGCGGCTGGCCGAGTACAGCCGCGATTGCCTGAAAGAGTTGCGCGCCCAGACTGGCATCCGCTACGACGAGCGTATGCAAGGCACGCTGCAGCTTTTCCGCACCCAGGCGCAACTCGACGGCACCGCCGCCGACATCGCGATCCTCAAACGCTACGGCGTCGGTTTCGAGCTGCTCGACCGCGACGGCTGCATCAGGCACGAGCCGGCGCTGGCCGCGGTGAAGGACAAGTTCGCCGGCGGCCTGCTGCTGCCCGGCGACGAGACCGGCGACTGCTTCAAGTTCACGCAGAACCTCGCCGCGCTCGCGTTGAAGCAAGGCGTGCAGTTCCGCTACGGCACGCACATCAAGAAGCTGCTGCACGCCGGCAAGCAGATCGACGGCGTCGTCACCGATGCCGGCACGCTGAAGGCCGACGCCTATCTGGTGGCGCTGGGCAGCTACTCGCCGCTGCTGCTGAACAACGTCGGCATCCGCATCCCGGTCTATCCCGTGAAGGGCTACTCGATCACGGTGCCGATCACCGATGCCAGCGGCGCGCCCGAATCGACCGTGATGGACGAGAGCCACAAGGTCGCGGTGACGCGCCTGGGCGACCGCATCCGCGTCGGCGGCACCGCCGAGCTGGCCGGCTACACGCTGAAGCTGCACGACGCACGCCGCAACACGTTGGAGCACGTCGTGACCGACCTGTTCCCGCGCGGCGGCGATGTGAAGCGGGCAGAGTTCTGGTGCGGTCTGCGCCCGATGACGCCCGACGGCACACCGGTGGTCGGCGCCACGCGCCTGCCCAATCTCTACCTCGCCACCGGCCACGGCACCCTCGGCTGGACCATGGCCGCGGGCACCGGCCGCGTGATGGCCGACGTGATTTCGGGCCGCAAGCCCGGGATCGACCTGGACGGCCTGACGGTCGATCGCTACCCGAACGCCTACGTCTGATCCACCGGACAAGTTCGTGCCCCAGGACAAGATCCACGCGCCGATGGCGTGCACCGTTGTCGAGGTGGTGGTGGCGGTCGGCCAGTCGGTGCGCGCCGGGCAGCCGCTGCTGATCGTCGAGGCAATGAAGATGGAGCACGAGATCCGCGCCGAGGTCGATGCGCAGGTCCTGGCCGTCAGCGCGCGCGCCGGCGAGGTGGTGGCGCAAGGCGATCTGCTGATGCAGCTCGCCGCGGCGACCGCTGCGACGAGCGGCACCACCGCCGAAGCCGCCGTGCCGGCGCCCGCCGCGGCAGACGCCCCCGAGTTGCGGGCCGACCTGCGCGAGGTCATCGCCCGCCACGCCTTCACGCTGGACGCGAACCGCGCCGAGGCGGTCGCTAAGCGCCACGCGCTCGGCCTGCGCACCGCGCGCGAGAACGTCGCCGCGCTGTGCGATCACGCCAGCTTCATCGAATATGGCGCGCTCGCGTTCGCCGCACAGCGCACGCGGCGCAGCCTCGAAGACCTGATCGAGAACACGCCGGCCGACGGCATGGTCACCGGCATCGGCAGCATCAACGCCGCGCACTTCGGGCCCGAGGCCTCGCGCTGCGTCGTGATGGCCTACGACGCGACCGTGCTCGCCGGCACGCAGGGCCTGCGCAACCACGCCAAGACCGACCGCATGCTCGGCATCGCGCTACAGCAGACGCTGCCGGTCGTGCTGTTCGCGGAAGGCGGCGGCGGCCGGCCGGGCGACGCCGACGCGCCGGTGGTCGCCGGCCTGCACATCACCAGCTTCTCGAGCTACGCGCGGCTCTCGGGCCAGGTGCCGGTGGTCGGCATCGTTGCCGGGCGCTGCTTCGCCGGCAACGCGGCGCTGCTCGGCTGCAGTGACGTGATCATCGCCACGCGCCGCAGCAACATCGGCATGGGAGGCCCGGCGATGGTGGAGGGCGGCGGCATCGGCGTGTTCAGACCCGAGCAGATCGGGCCGAGCGAGGTGCAGTCGGCGAACGGCGTGATCGACGTGCTGGCCGAGGACGAGGTCGAGGCGGTCGAGGTCGCGCGCCGCTACCTGTCGTACTTTCAGGGCGCGATCTCGACGTGGACCGAGGCCGATCCGACGGTGTTGCGCAACGCGCTGCC
>JBDUAG010000449.1:0-3834 GCA_040004785.1 Burkholderiales bacterium
GCATCTTCGTGCTGGCCGAGAACGCGCAGGGGCTGGTGATCGTCGACATGCACGCCGCGCACGAGCGCATCGTCTATGAGCGCCTGAAAGCGAGCATGGGCGCGGTGGCGATCGAATCGCAGCCGCTGCTGATCCCCGCGACCTTCGCCGCGACGGCGCAGGAGATCGCCACCGCCGAAGCGCAGATCGACACGCTGCGCACGCTCGGGCTCGATGTCACGCCGCTCTCGGCCAGCGTGCTCGCGGTGCGCTCGCAGCCCGCGGCGCTGGCCGGTGGCGACGTGGTCGAACTCGCGCGCAGCGTGCTCGCCGAGTTGGCGCAGTTCGACGCCAGCCGCGTCGTCGAGCGCGCACGCGACGAGATCCTCTCGACGATGGCCTGCCACGGCGCGGTGCGCGCCAACCGCCAGCTCACCCTCGACGAGATGAACGCGCTGCTGCGCGACATGGAGCGCACCGACCGCATCGACCAGTGCAACCACGGCCGCCCGACCTGGCGCCAGATCACGCTGAAGGAACTCGACGGGCTGTTCTGGCGCGGCCGCTGAAGCCTCGCGGTTGAACTTTCGCCGACCCGCGCAATCTGTTCCCGATGCCGAAATTCCTGACGACGATCCGCTGGCGCTGGCCCGCCCTCGCCTTGCTGGCCGGCTTGTCATTGGCCGCGCTCGCCGGCTGCGTCAGCCTCGACACGCAGCAGCGCAAGTGGATCTTCCAGGCCAGCGTGCTGACCACGCCAGACGACGGCGCGCACATCGACGGCCTCGACGACGTGTGGATCACCCTGCCCGAAGTGCCCGGCAAGCCGAAGCTGCACGCGCTCTGGCTCGGCGGCCCGACGCCAGAAGCACCAGTGATGCTCTACCTGCACGGCGCGCGCCGCAATGTCGAGAGCAGCGTGTTTCGCATCCGCCGCATGCGCGAGCTCGGCTTCGCGGTGCTGGCGATCGATTACCGCGGCTTCGGCCGCAGCACCGACGAGTTGCCGTCGGAGGACACGGTGCACGAAGACGCGCGCGCCGGCTGGGCCTGGATCCAGTCGAAATACCCGGACCGCGACCGCTACATCTTCGGTCACTCGCTCGGCGGCGCGATCGCGGTGCGCCTGGCGACGGAGGTCAGCGACGCGAAAGGCCTGATCGTCGAAGGCACGTTCACCTCGATCCCGGCGGTCTTCGAGACCATGAAGTGGGGCTGGTTGCCGATCACGCCGATGATCACGCAGCGTTTCGATTCGGCCGACCGCATCGCGAAGGTCAAGGTGCCCGTGCTGGTCGTGCACGGCGCTGCCGACTCGCTGATTTCGCCCGCGCTGGGTCGCGCGCTGTACGACCGCGCGGCAGCGCCGAAACGCTTCGTGCTGGTCGAGGGTGGCACGCACTACAGCACCAACGGCCGCGGGCAGCAGCAATACCGCGATGCGCTGCGGGCGCTGTATGGGCTGGAAACTTGAGTTCGGCTTGCAAGCCCAAAGCGCTGTAGCAGCGGACCAATCCGTCGCCGCATCTCAGGGCCGGGTGCAAACTTCGCAAGGCACGCTTAAATGAATACGGAAGCGCAGTCGCTGATCAACCGGTTCGCTGGCTTCCTTGGCGTGCCTCGACTTACCTTTGCACTTGCGGTCGGGGTCCTGCTGGCGCTGTTGCTGTTGGGCGCCGCATTCGCGGATGGGCGCTTCACGGTGGGTGGCCCCTGGGGTCTTTGGAAGATTGCACTCGAACCCACCATCATCGTCTACATCCTGGGCGCCTCTCCCCTGCTGCAACGACGCTGGATGCTGGCTATCGACGCGCTGCGACCCCTCGCCGATCGGCCCGAGCTCGTCGAACAGGCCTACACCGTCAGCAGGCGCGGCGAGTGGGCTGCGCTCATGCTCGGCGCGGCCTTCTCTGCTTGGGTCACGAGTTCTCCCCAGATCGAGGGTCGGTGGCTGCGCGTTTACGACGTCGCTTCCAACGCCCTGATGTTCAGCTTGATGGCGCTCGTCATCTACGATGGAATGGTACGCACGCGACGCCTCTCGCGCGTCATTCGATCGGGCCTGCACCTCGATCTGTTCGACCACAGGCTACTGACACCGCTTGCGCGTTGGGGCCAGAGCATCTCGCTCAGCTTTGTAGGCGGTGCCTGCCTGAGCCTGCTCTTTCAGTCATCCGCGAGCCTGCGCACGGTGCAATCTCTCGTCATCTATTCGATCGTGGTCTTGGTGTCCTTGACGCTATTCTTCACCTCCGTATGGGGCATCCACGATGCATTGGTCGCGGCGCAGGAGCGCGAACTTTCTATCGTTCGTCACCACTGGTTCTTGGCCCGTATCGAGATGAAGAAGAAGCTCGCCGAGGGTGGCCAGAGCAACGTCGCGAGTCTCTACGATCCCATCGTCGTGCTGAATGCGTACGAGAGACAGATTCTCGCGGCGTCGACCTGGCCGTTCAACCCGAAAATCGTCAAGGAACTGGTCGTGTCACTCCTTGCACCGTTCCTGATCTACGGGTTGAAAATTACGATTGGGTTGTCGGGCAACTGATGGCGCGGCCAGATACCAAAGCGGTCGTCGCAGCCGCTTCTTCGACAAGCAATGCGCAGTCGGGAGATGCTGCAGGGCGTTGACTTGGCCTCAGCCCGGGCGCTTGACCCTTTCCATGGTCACTGTCTGCGGCTCCGCGCTCATTTCAGCGGCGAAGAGACGCTCGTCGGTGGCGCGCAGCCGGCGGCACACCTCCCGGCCCATATTCATCTGGATGAGCGCGAACTGCTCCACGTCGAACTCGAACAGGCGCATCAGGTGATCGGGGCGCAGCTCGATCGCGCTGCAATCCTCCAGCGCCTTGACCGAGCCGCTTCGCGGCATCAGGTCCATGAGCGCCATCTCGCCGAAGCAGTCGCCGAGGCGGAATTCGTGCGACTTGTACTTGCGGCCCTGCCAGTTCTTCAGCACCGCCACACGTCCGGCCTGAAGCACGAACATGCCCTGCGCATCGTCGCATTCGCGAAAGAAGTAGTCGCCGGCCGCGACGAACACGACCGCCGCCTGCTCAAGCAGGAAGCGCAGCACATCCTCGCGAATGGCGCCGAAGATCGGCATGCCTTGCAAGAGTTCGATTCGCTTTGCCTGCATCGCGCACCTCCTCGAGCCAGGCGCAGATTGACTGCAGTGTAGGCCTGCGCAGCGCGGACAGTTCGTCTCCTGCGGCGCTCTGGCCCGGCCCATGCCATGGTCGCCGCGGGCTGCCGGATCCTGTCACGACCGGCAGCCATCGGCGTCCGTGCTCCAATCGCGCATGGCCACGATCAAACTGAAGAAGCCCGGCGGCGCCGGCGCGCCCTCGCCCACGCCAGACCGCCCGCCGGTGCGCGGCGTGGGTGCGGGCGCCAAGGGCGCGCGCCCGACGCTCGCGCAGGCACAGGCGCAGCGCGCGGAACGCGAAGCGCGGTATCAGGAACAACTGCGCCAGCGCTTCGGCGACCGCCCGCCCGACGGTTTCGTGCGCCGCGGCGACAGCGCGGCTCCGCCACCACCACAGCGGCAGCAGCGGCCCGCGCCCGCGCCGCGCCGCGCGAACACTGCGTTCGCCGCACGCAGCGAAACGCGCTCGGCGCCGCGCCAATACCCCCCGCGCGATGCACCGCGCCCCCCGCCCCCGCAAGCCCGTTTCGACCCGCGCCCGCCGCCTCGCCCCGCGCCGCGCAACGCCCCGCGCGTGGAGCGCGGCTCGCGCCACGACGATGACGACGATCATTACGAGCACGCCGTGCACGCGCCCGGCAGCATGCGGCTCTCGAAGCGCATGAGCGAGCTCGGCATCGCGTCGCGCCGCGAGGCCGACGAATGGA
>JBDUAG010000450.1:0-3827 GCA_040004785.1 Burkholderiales bacterium
GCCAGATCAATGGCGCGGTGACGCAGCTCGATCAGATGACACAGCAGAACTCGGCACTCGTCGAACAATCCGCCGCCGCCGCCGAAAGCCTCAGGGACCAGGCCGCGAAACTGTCGGACGTGGTCGCCACGTTCCAGCTGGGCGATCAGCCGTCGAATCGCAGTGCGCCTCGCATGGCCCCTGCAGCCGCGGCGGCGAAGCCCGTCGCAACCCGCGCACCCGCCGCCGCTCGCGCCGCCAGGCCACCCAAGTCCGTCGCGGCCCCCAGGCCCGCGGCGCCGCCCGCCGCCAGCTCCGCATCGACGGACGCGTGGGAAGCGTTCTGAACCTGGGCCGCCACGTTCTCGCTGCAAGCACCTGAATGAAACTGACTGACTTTCGAATCGGCACCCGCCTCGGCGGCGGCTTCGCGATGATCCTGTCGCTGCTGGCCGAGGAGTGGTTCCGCAATATCGCGGTTGGCGTGCAGCGCACGACCGCAATCGCCAAGAGCTCCGACCCGAGTCCGGAGCAACTGTTCGCGGCTGACGCCAAGGCATCGACCGAACGCTCCGAGGAGATCCTGACGGCACTCGATGCCTTGCCGGGTGGCGAGGAAGACCGCAAGCAAAGCGCGGCTGCCGCGGCGTCGATGAAGGAACAGGCGGTCCGGCTGGCGACCCTTGTCGGCACCTTCCGCCTCAGTCCCGAAAGCGCATGACCGCTGTCGCCGAGCGCGCTGTCTGGCCCGCCCTGTCTCCCACGTCCAATTCCATCACCGAGAGAAAATCATGAAGCTGAGAGACCTTCGCATCGGCACCCGCCTGTGGCTGGCCGTCGGCCTGTTCATCGCCGCGCTCGTCGCGCTGACCGCCTTCGCGTCGCTGCGCGCATCGCAAGCGCAGGACTTCGCCGAGAAGACGCTGTCGCTCGCCGAGACGAAGATCCGGCTCGCGACACGCTGGTCACAGATGACCGAAGCTGCGGTCGGTAGTTCGCTGGTGAGCACGATCAGCGCCGACCCGGTGGCAACGAAAATGCTCAGCGACGCCACCGCGAAGGCGATCGAGAAGATCACCGTGCTGCAGAAGCAGCTCGCCGAGCTGCCGCAGTCCGACGCCGAAAAGGCGCTGATTGTGAAGATCGCCGAGTTGCGCAAGGTCGTGCTCGCGTCGTCGACCAAGGTCAGGGAGCTCAAGGCGGCCGGCAACCTGGAGGGCGCGCGCGCCGAGTCGGACAAGACCTTCGTCCCGGCGACCGTGCCCTACCTGCAGGCGCTGGCCGACTTCGTCAAGTTGCAGGAAGACGGCGCCAGCGCCGCGCAGGAGCACGCCGCCGCCGACCGCAGGCTGACGCTGACGATCGCGATCGTGGTCGGCGCGCTCATCGTCGCCGGCATGCTGGTCGGCACCTTCCTGCTCGTGCGCTCGATCCGCCAGCCGCTGGCCGAGGCGATGCGGCTCGCCGACGCAATCGCCGCTGGCGACCTGAGCCCGAAGCCGCATAAGACACGCGGCGACGAGCTCGGCGATCTGTCGCGCGCGCTGGTGGCCATGCGCGAATCGCTCGGTCGCATGGTCGGCCAGGTGCGCACCGCCGCCGACAGCATCGGCACCGCCAGCAGCGAGATCGCCACCGGCAACCAGGACCTGAGCCAGCGCACCGAGCAAACAGCCAGCAACCTGCAGCAGGCCGCGTCGTCGATGGAGCAGCTCACCGGCACCGTGAAGCAGTCGGCCGACTCGGCACGCCAAGCGAACCAGCTCGCGGCCACGGCCGCCGAAGTCGCCGCGCGCGGCGGAGCGGTCGTGTCGCAGGTCGTGACGACGATGAACGACATCAACACCTCGTCGAAGAAGATCGCCGACATCATCGGCGTGATCGACGGCATCGCATTCCAGACCAACATCCTCGCGCTCAATGCAGCCGTCGAAGCGGCGCGTGCCGGCGAACAGGGCCGCGGCTTCGCGGTCGTCGCCAGCGAGGTGCGCAGTCTCGCCGGCCGCTCCGCCGACGCCGCGAAGGAAATCAAGAGCCTGATCAGCGCCTCTGTCGGCAAGGTCGAGGACGGCTCGCGGCTGGTGGCCGACGCCGGCAAGACGATGACCGAGATCGTCGGCTCGGTGCAGCGCGTCTCCGACATCATCGGCGAGATCACCGCGGCCTCGGCCGAACAGAGCGACGGCATCGGCCAGATCAATGGCGCGGTGACGCAGCTCGATCAGATGACACAGCAGAACTCGGCACTCGTCGAACAATCCGCCGCCGCCGCCGAAAGCCTCAGGGACCAGGCCGCGAAACTGTCGGACGTGGTCGCCACGTTCCAGCTGGGCGATCAGCCGTCGAATCGCAGTGCGCCTCGCATGGCCCCTGCAGCCGCGGCGGCGAAGCCCGTCGCAACCCGCGCACCCGCCGCCGCTCGCGCCGCCAGGCCACCCAAGTCCGTCGCGGCCCCCAGGCCCGCGGCGCCGCCCGCCGCCAGCTCCGCATCGACGGACGCGTGGGAAGCGTTCTGAACCTGGGCCGCCACGTTCTCGCTGCAAGCACCTGAATGAAACTGACTGACTTTCGAATCGGCACCCGCCTCGGCGGCGGCTTCGCGATGATCCTGTCGCTGCTGGCCGAGGAGTGGTTCCGCAATATCGCGGTTGGCGTGCAGCGCACGACCGCAATCGCCAAGAGCTCCGACCCGAGTCCGGAGCAACTGTTCGCGGCTGACGCCAAGGCATCGACCGAACGCTCCGAGGAGATCCTGACGGCACTCGATGCCTTGCCGGGTGGCGAGGAAGACCGCAAGCAAAGCGCGGCTGCCGCGGCGTCGATGAAGGAACAGGCGGTCCGGCTGGCGACCCTTGTCGGCACCTTCCGCCTCAGTCCCGAAAGCGCATGACCGCTGTCGCCGAGCGCGCTGTCTGGCCCGCCCTGTCTCCCACGTCCAATTCCATCACCGAGAGAAAATCATGAAGCTGAGAGACCTTCGCATCGGCACCCGCCTGTGGCTGGCCGTCGGCCTGTTCATCGCCGCGCTCGTCGCGCTGACCGCCTTCGCGTCGCTGCGCGCATCGCAAGCGCAGGACTTCGCCGAGAAGACGCTGTCGCTCGCCGAGACGAAGATCCGGCTCGCGACACGCTGGTCACAGATGACCGAAGCTGCGGTCGGTAGTTCGCTGGTGAGCACGATCAGCGCCGACCCGGTGGCAACGAAAATGCTCAGCGACGCCACCGCGAAGGCGATCGAGAAGATCACCGTGCTGCAGAAGCAGCTCGCCGAGCTGCCGCAGTCCGACGCCGAAAAGGCGCTGATTGTGAAGATCGCCGAGTTGCGCAAGGTCGTGCTCGCGTCGTCGACCAAGGTCAGGGAGCTCAAGGCGGCCGGCAACCTGGAGGGCGCGCGCGCCGAGTCGGACAAGACCTTCGTCCCGGCGACCGTGCCCTACCTGCAGGCGCTGGCCGACTTCGTCAAGTTGCAGGAAGACGGCGCCAGCGCCGCGCAGGAGCACGCCGCCGCCGACCGCAGGCTGACGCTGACGATCGCGATCGTGGTCGGCGCGCTCATCGTCGCCGGCATGCTGGTCGGCACCTTCCTGCTCGTGCGCTCGATCCGCCAGCCGCTGGCCGAGGCGATGCGGCTCGCCGACGCAATCGCCGCTGGCGACCTGAGCCCGAAGCCGCATAAGACACGCGGCGACGAGCTCGGCGATCTGTCGCGCGCGCTGGTGGCCATGCGCGAATCGCTCGGTCGCATGGTCGGCCAGGTGCGCACCGCCGCCGACAGCATCGGCACCGCCAGCAGCGAGATCGCCACCGGCAACCAGGACCTGAGCCAGCGCACCGAGCAAACAGCCAGC
>JBDUAG010000451.1:0-3825 GCA_040004785.1 Burkholderiales bacterium
GCTACCCGGGCGGCATCCACGCCACCAAGTTCAAGGACATGCAGGCCAAGCACCCCGGCCGCGCCATCGAGAAGGCCGTCAAAGGCATGCTTCCGAAGGGTCCGCTGGGCTACGCGATGGTCAAGAAGCTGAAGGTTTATGCCGGTGCTTCGCATCCGCATACCGCCCAGCAGCCCAAAGTGCTGGAAATCTAAGGAACGGCCATGATCGGAATTTGGAACTACGGAACCGGCCGCCGCAAATCGTCGGTGGCACGCGTCTTCATCAAGAAGGGCACGGGCCAGATCATCGTCAATGGCAAGGCTGTGGACGAATACTTCGGCCGTCAGACGTCCATCATGGTCGTGCGCCAGCCGCTGGTGCTCACCTCGAACGACGCCGCCTTCGATGTCAAGGTCAATGTGCATGGCGGCGGCGAGTCGGGACAGGCCGGTGCGGTGCGCCACGGCATCACCCGTGCGCTAATCGACTACGACGAAACGCTGAAGCCGTCGCTCAAGCACGCCGGCTTCGTGACGCGTGACGCGCGTGAAGTCGAGCGCAAGAAGGTCGGCCTGCACGGCGCGCGCCGTCGCAAGCAGTTCAGCAAGCGGTAATCGGACGCTTCGCTACAGGCCAGCGGGGCGCCTTCGGGCGCCCCTTCTCTTTGGCTGGACGCTTCTACAATCGCGCCTCCTTTGAGATGAAAGGACGTTGCCGATGCGCCTGAAGTTGCTGCGCCGCCGCCTCTCGATCAGCGCGCCGCGCATGATCGTGCGCAGCCACCTGCCGTGGCCGCTCCGCTGGGCGGTGGTTGCGCTGATGTTCGGCTTTTCGGCCGCGCTCGCCCTGTGGGCGTTCGAGTTCGGCAAGAACATCGCCGGGCTGGATCGCCACTCGGCCGATGAACTTGAGCGTCTGCGCGTCGAGGTGATGCAGCTGCGAAGCGAGCGCGAAACTTCGGTTTCTGGTTCCAACACAGTTCAAAGTCTTCTGACGGCCGAGAAAACGGTGCAGGAGAAGCTGGCCGGGCAGCTCAAGCGGGCCGAGGCCGAGAACCTGCAACTGAAGGCCGACCTGGGCTTTTTCGAGCGCCTGCTGCCGGCGGGCGCTGCCGAAGGGCTGGTGATTCGTGGCCTGCAGGCCGAGCTGAAGGCGCCCGGCCAGTTGCGGGTGCAACTGTTGGTGATGCAGTCGGGCAAGCGCGCCCCGGAGTTCAATGGGCGCTACGACACCACGCTCAACGGCACGCTCGACGGCAAGCCTTGGGTCTTTGCGCGGCCCGGTGGCGCGCAGGCCCTGCAGCTCAAGCAGTACGCGCGTGTGGAAAGCGTCACCGACTACCCGCCCCAGGCCGTGGTAAAAACTGTCTCGGTCAGGGTCATGGACTTGAGCGGCGCGGTGCGAGCCACCCTGACTGTCAAGCCATAAGCAGCCGCGGCAGCAGCCGACGGTTCAATCGTCGAAGGGAACCCGCAATGTTTGGCAAGCAGAAACAGCCCCCGATCCGTTCGCTGGTTGGCGAGGGTACCGTGATCATCGGCGAGTTGCGCTTCACTGACGGGCTGCGCATCGATGGCGAGGTGCAGGGCGACGTGGTCGCGTTTGGCGACGGCAACAACATTCTCGTGATCAGCGAGAAGGCCCGTGTGAAGGGCAAGGTCCGGGGCGGCCACGTGATCATCAACGGCTTCGTGCAGGGCCCAGTGCATTCGACCGAACTGCTCGAACTGCAGCCCAAAGCCGCCATCGTCGGGGATGTGCGCTATGAGGTGCTTGAAATGCACCAGGGTGCCACCATAGATGGAGACATGAAGCCTTTGAAGGCCGATGAAAGACCCGGTCTCAAGCTGGCCGCGTCGAATAACGGATAATTGCCTCACTGGCACGCCGCCGCAGGAGACACCGATGAGCGCCCTCGCAGAACACACCCACACCGCTGATCACGTTCACGCGCTGGCCGCCTCGGACGAGCCGCCGGTGCCTCTGGTCTTCACCGACAGCGCGGCCAACAAGGTCAAGGAGTTGGTCGACGAGGAAGGCAACCCGGAGCTGAAGCTGCGCGTGTTCGTGCAGGGCGGCGGCTGCTCCGGCTTCCAGTACGGCTTCACCTTCGATGAAATCGTCAACGACGACGACACGCAGATGAGCAAGAACGGCGTCACGCTGCTGATCGATGCGATGAGCCTGCAGTACCTGGCCGGCGCCGAGATCGACTACAAGGATGACCTGCAAGGCGCCCAGTTCGTGATCAAGAACCCGAACGCGACCACGACCTGCGGCTGCGGTTCGAGCTTTTCGGCCTGATTCTTCGGCCCGATTGCTCCGCCGCTCCAAAAAGCCGCCTTCAGGCGGCTTTTTACTGCGCGATGAACTGGCGCAGGCGCGCGAAGGCAGCATCGGGCTCGTCGCGCCACGCGCCGTGGCCCGAGCGCTCGAACACCGCCAGCTGAGCCATTGCCGGCGGCAGCGCCGCCGCAATGTCCTCCGAATCCTCCAGTGGACATACCGGATCGAGTGCGCCGGCCATCACCAGCACCGGGCACTGCGCGCGCGCCAGGCCGGGCAGCAGGTTCATGGTCTGCTGCTCGCCCCCGGCAGAGGCAAACAGGATGTCCTCGTTGAACACGATGCGCTGGCCCGCGTCGCCGTTGGTCGGCCGCACGGTGTTGTAGTGCGGTTTGCACACGACGTTGTAGGGCGCCCAGGTGGTCGGGCTCGGCGCCGTCCAGAAGCGCTCGGCCACCGCGCGCGCCTCGGACCCACCCAGCCGCTCGAACATCGCCAGCTTGCGCGCGAGGCTCATGTGCGGCGAGGTGCTCGACAGGATCAGTTTGCGGGCGTGCATCGGGTGCCGCGCGATGTAGCGCTGCGCCACGAAGCCGCCGAAGGACTGGCCGAGCACGATGGGCTTCGTCACGCCCAGCGAATCGCACAACCGAACGACGTCGTCGGCAAAGGTGTCGAGTGTCCACTCACTCGCGGGCCGCCGGTCGCTGCGGCCGTGGCCGCGGTGGTCGAAGTAGACGATCTGGGCCACGTCCGCAAGGCGCGAGAACGCCGGTTTGAAGCCCGAGTGGTCGTAGCCCGGCCCGCCGTGCAGCAACACCAGCGTCGGCTTCTCGCGCATCGACGGGCCGTCCGGCACGAGGCCGGCGCCCTCGATGTCGACGAACAGGCGCACCCCGGGTTCGATCTGGATCTGCATCAGGCGATTGTCTGCGCTGCTGCGGGCGCTCGCGCGTCTGCACGCAGCAGCACGAAGCCGACCACCGCCGCGAGGGCAGCGCACAGCGCGCCGCAAACGAACGCGAGCTGGTAGCCGCCGTGCAAAGCCGCCATCGCGCTCGCCCCTCCAATCGAGAGCGCCCCGGTGCGCGCCGCTGCGCCGCTGGCCAGCACCGCGAGGCCGAGCGCGCCGCCCATCATGAACGCGGTGTTGACGACGCCCGACGCGAGGCCGGAGTCCTCGGGCTTCACGTCGCTCATCGCCGCCAGCAGCACGGGGTTGAAGGCCATGCCGGCGCCGAAGCCGAGGAGGATCATGGCGGGCAGGACGTCCATCGTGAAGCTCCCGTCCACCGGCGCGCGCGCGAAGAGCAACAGAGCCGCGGACGCGAGCCCGAACCCGGCGACGAGCGGCGGCTTGATCCCGAACCTCATCACGAGCTTCGCCGAGATCCCGAGCGAGAAGACGCCCATGATGATGTTCGCCGGCAAGAATCCGAGGCCGACCTGGAGCGGGCTGTACCCGAGCACGAGTTGCAGGTAGAGCGCGGACATAAAGAAGAACGCGAACATCCCGGCCGCCCAGAGGATGCCGACGACGTTCGATGCCCAGATGTT
>JBDUAG010000452.1:0-3816 GCA_040004785.1 Burkholderiales bacterium
TCCTCGACGGCCATGTGCGCGACGCGCAGAAGCTGCTCGAAGAGAAGGCGCGCTTCCGCGACCTGGAGCACGAGTACGCGGCCAGCCACATCGGCCGCCTGCAGGACAACACCGCGCAGAGCATCGAGACGAGTTCGCTGCACATCGACCTGATCAGCGACCTGAAGCGCATCAACTCGCACATCTGCTCGATCGCCTACCCGATCCTCGAATCGGCCGGCGCGCTGAGCAAGACGCGCATCCGCCACTCGCAGCTTGCGCCGCTGTCGGCCGAGGACATGAAGCAGTGAGCCCATGCTGAGCCTGCACGACATCGAAGCGCTCTTCGCCCGCCACGGCGGCAACCAGTACAGCGGCGAGCCGGTAACGCAGCTGCAGCACGCGCTGCAGACCGCGCATTTCGCCGAGCAGTCGGACGCCGACGACGAGCTCGTCACCGCCTGCCTGCTGCACGACCTCGGCCATCTGCTGAACGATCAGGGCCGCGGTTTCAACGACACGCCATCGCTGCGCGGCATCGACGACACGCACCAGTATTTCGCGCTGCCCTTCCTCCGCGGCCTGTTTCCGGATGCGGTGCTCGATTCGATCAAGCTGCACGTGGACGCGAAGCGCTACCTGTGCCAGGCCAACCCGGGCTACCACGCGAAGCTGTCGGATGATTCGAAGCGCAGCCTCGCGCTGCAGGGCGGCATCTTCAGCGTCGAGCAGGCCGCTGCGTTCCTCGCCCAAGACGGCGCGCGCGACGCGGTGATGCTGCGGCAGTGGGACGACCTGGCCAAGCAGCCCGATCTGGCCACGCCATCGCTGGCGCACTTCCTGGCGCGCGCGGCGCGCTGCGCCCTGGATCGCCGCGCCGCCACGGCCACCTGATGGCCCTGACGTGGCCGATCGTGCTCGCGGTGCTGTTCGGCGCGCTGCTGCACGCCTCGTGGAACGCGCTGATCAAGTCGGGCCAGGACAAGGCCCTCGACACCGCGCTCGTGCATTTCCTCGGCGCCGTCGTCGCGTTGCCGTTCGCGCTGTGGGTCGGCCCGCCGCCACCGAAGGCCTGGCCGTTCATCGCGGCCTCGCTGCTGATCCACATCGGCTACTACACCGCCCTGGTCGGCGCGTACCAGCACGGTGAACTCGGCCTGACCTACCCGATCATGCGCGGCTTCGCTCCGATGCTCGTCGCGCTCGCCAGCGGCGTGTTCATCGGCGAGGCGCCGACGCCCGTCGCCTGGCTCGGCATCGCCGGCATCACGCTGGGCGTCGCGCTCGTCGGCCTGGCGCACCCGGGCGAGGCGCTGCACCACCGCAAGGCCTTGATGTTCGCGTTCAGCAATGCCGCGATCATCGCGCTCTATACCGTCGTCGATGGTCGTGGCGTGCGCGCGAGCGTGGTCGACGACTTCGGCGCGTTGCGCTACGTGATGACCTTGTTCGTGCTCGACGGCATCGCCTACCCGGCGCTCGTATGGCTGCGACGCTCCGCCGAAGGCCGGCGCGAGATCGTCCGCTACGCACGCCAGCGCTGGCCGGTGGCCATGCTCGGCGGCAGCGCGTCGATCGGCTCCTACGCGATCGCACTGTGGGCGATGACGCGCGCGCCGGTCGCATCGGTGGCCGCGCTGCGCGAGACCTCGGTGCTGTTCGCCGCGCTGCTCGGCAGCGTGCTGCTGAAGGAGCGCTTCGGCTTGCAGCGCGCGATCGGCACGGGCGTGATCGTGGTCGGTGTGATGGCGCTGCGATTCGGTTGAACAGAGAGGTCACGAATGAGCCTGCCCGCCCAAGCCCGCATCGTCATCGTCGGCGGCGGCATCGCCGGCTGCTCGACCGCCTACCACCTGAGCATGATGGGCGAGCGCGACGTGCTGCTGCTCGAACAGGGCAAGCTCACCTGTGGCACGACCTGGCACGCGGCCGGCCTGGTCGGCCAGATGCGGCCGAACCGCAACATGACGCAGATGAGCCAGTACGGCATCGAGCTCTACTCGACGCTCGAAGCCGAGACCGGCCTCGCGACGGGCTGGAAGCAATGCGGCAGCGTCAACGTGGCCGGCTCCAGGGAGCGCATGCAGACGCTGCTCAAGCAGGCGGCGCTGGCGCGCAGTTTCGGTGTCGAGGTCGAGGTGATCGACGCGCGCCGCGCCGGCGAGCTCTACCCGCTGCTGCGCACCGACGACCTGCATGGCGGGTTGTGGATCCCCGGTGACGGCAAGGCGAACCCAGCCGATCTGACGATGTCGCTCGCCAAAGGTGCCCGCAACCGCGGCGTGAAGATCGTCGAGGACATCGAGGTCATCGGCGTGCTCACCGACAAGGGCCGCGTCACCGGCGTGCGCACCACGCAGGGCGACGTGCCCTGCGAGATCCTCGTCAACTGTGCCGGCCAGTGGGCGCGCCAGTTCGGGCGCCTCGCGGGCGTGAACGTGCCGCTGTATTCGGCCGAACACTTCTACATCGTCACCGCCCGCATCGAGGGCGTGCATCCGATGCTGCCGGTGATGCGCGACCCGGATGGCTTCATCTATTGCAAGGAAGAGGTCGGCGGCCTGGTGATGGGCGGCTTCGAGCCGCAAGCCAAGCCGTGGGCGATGGACCCGATCCCGAGCACGTTCCAGTTCCAGTTGCTGGGCGAAGACTGGGATCAGTTCGAGCCGCTGATGCTGAACGCGATCCACCGCACGCCCTGCCTCGAAACCGCGAAGGTCAAGATGCTGCTGAACGGGCCCGAGAGCTTCACACCCGATGGCAACTTCATCCTCGGCGAAGCGCCGGAGCTGCGCAACTACTTCGTCGCCGCCGGCTTCAACTCGGCCGGCATCGCGAACTCCGGCGGTGCCGGCCGGCTGATGGCCGAATGGATCATCGGCGGCGAAGCGCCGCGCGACCTGTGGGATGTGGACATCCGCCGCTTCGGCCCGTTCGTGGCGAACCGCAAGGGCTTGGCCGAGCGCACCGGCGAGACGCTGGGGCTGCACTACGCGATGCGCTGGCCGCGCCAGGAGCTCGTCACCGCGCGGCCACTGCGCACCTCGGCGCTGTACGACCAGCTCGCAGCGCGCGGCGCGGTCTTCGGCGCGAAGAACGGCTGGGAGCGCGCGAACTACTTCAAGCCCGCCGCTGCCGCGGACGCGAAGCACGGTCTCGGCCGACCCGAATGGCTGGACTGGATGATCGCCGAGCAGCGCGCGACGCGCGAGGCGGTTGCACTCTACGACCAGACCTCGTTCTCCAAGCTGCTGCTGCAGGGCCGCGACGCGCTCGCGGTGCTGCAGCGCCTGTGCGCGAACGAGATCGACATCCCGGTGGACAGGATGGTCTACACCGCGATGCTGAACGGGCGCGGCGGCTTCGAGAGCGACCTGACGGTGATCCGCACCGCACCCGAACGCTTCATGATCATCACCGGCTCGGCGCAGACCACGCGCGACATGGACTGGATCGCGCGCCACATCGGCCCGGACGAGCACGCGTTTCTGGCCGACGTGAGCGCGATGTTTTCGGTGCTCTCGCTGATGGGCCCGAACGCGCGTGCCCTGTTGTCGCGGGTGAGCCCCGACGACCTCTCGCCCGAATCGCAGAAGTTCTCGCAGACGCGCGAGATCGACCTCGGCTTCGCGCGCGTGCGCGCCGCGCGCATGAGCTATGTCGGCGGGCCCGGCTTCGAGCTCTACGTGCCGACCGAAATGACGCGGCATGTGTACCTCGCGTTGATGGGCGCGGGCGAGCCGCTGGGCCTCGTCAACGCCGGCTACTACGCGCTCGACGCGCTGCGCATCGAGGCCGGCCGGCGCGCCTGGGGCGCCGAGCTCGGCCCCGACGAGA
>JBDUAG010000453.1:0-3815 GCA_040004785.1 Burkholderiales bacterium
CGATCTCGTCGATCCAGGCGTCGGGCCGCTGCGCGAACTCGGGCGGCAGCGCGTGGGCTGCAAGCAGCGTGGTGCGCACGTCGATCGGAAACTGCTTGCCGAGCGTGCGCGCGATCTGCAGGCTCTTGATCTCGTCCGCCAGTGACAGGCCGTAGCCCGATTTGATCTCGAGGGTGGTCACGCCGTTGCGCATCGAGGCTTGCAGGCGCCGCGCCGATTGCGCCAGCAGCTCGTCCGGTTGGGCCGCGCGGGTGTTCCGCACCGTGGAGAGAATGCCGCCCCCATCGCGCGCGATCTCTTCGTAGCTCGCGCCCTGCAACCGCATCTCGAACTCGCGCGCCCGGTTGCCGGCGTAGACGAGGTGCGTGTGGCAGTCGATCAGCCCCGGCGTGAGCAGCGCGCCGTGGCCGTCGAGTTCTTGCAGCACCTGGGCGCGCGTGTCGAACTGCTCGCTTGGGCCGATGCCGACGATCATGCCGTTCGAGATCGCGACGAAGCCGGGTGGCGACGCGGCGCAGGCGTCGTCGGTGCACGCGACGACGCGCACGTTGCTGATGAGCAGGTCGATGCGCGGCGGGTTCATTGCTCAGACCTCACGCAGACGCACGCAAGAGTGCGCCGCGCGCCGTGACGAAGCGCTCGCACGCGAGGCGGCCGAGCGCGTGTTCGCCGTCGCGCACCTGCGCGCGGCCGGCGACCCAGACATCGCGCACGCTGTTGCGACCTTGACTGGCGAACACGTGGTTCGCGAGCGCGTGTTCCGGGCTCAGGCCGGCGAGCGCGCCGCGCGTGTCGAGCACGACGAAGTCGGCCTGTTGGCCGATGGCGAGCCCGCCGATCGGCCGGCCGCTCGCGCGCGCGCCGCCGTGCGTGGCGCCCAGCCAGAGGTGGTCGGCGAGCTGCGCGTGGCCGGCGCTGGTGAGCACGTTGCGGCGCCCCAGTGCGAGGCGCTGGGTGTATTCGAGCAGGCGCAGCTCTTCGGCGGCATGCACGCTGGCGTGGCTGTCCGATCCGATGCCCCAGACGCCCGCGGCCGCGAGGTAGCCGGCCGCGTCGAAGCTGCCATCGCCGAGATTCGCCTCGGTGCTCGGGCACAACCCGGCGATGGCGCCGCTGGCGGCGAGCGCGTCGCGCTCCTCCGCCGTGACGTGGGTGGCGTGGACGAGACACCAGCGCGCATCCACGGTGGCGTTCGCGAACAGCCACTGCACCGGGCGCTGGCCGCTCCAGGCGAGGCAGTCGCGCACCTCCTGCGGCTGCTCGGCGATGTGGATGTGAATCGGTGCGTCGGCGGGTGTGCCGGCGACGAGTTCGGCGAGCGCGTGTGCGCCGACCGCACGCAGCGAATGCGGGGCGACGCCGGTGCGCGTGCCGGCCGCGCGGGCGCGGGCGGCGATCTCGAGCAGGCCCTCGACGCTGTTCACGAAACGGCGCTGGTCCGCGCGCGCGGGCTGGCCGCCGAAGCCGGCGTCCTGGTACAGCACCGGCAGCAGCGTGAAACCGATGCCGGCGCGCTGCGCGGCATTGATCAGCCGCATCGCCATCTCGGCCGGATCGGCATAGGCGCGGCCGGCCCGGTCGTGGTGCAGGTAGTGGAACTCGCACACCGCCGTGTAGCCGGCCTGCAGCATTTCGATGTACAGGTGGGTGGCGATGTCTTCGAGCTGGTCGGGCGAGACCGAGAGTGCGAAGCGGTACATCAGGTCGCGCCAGCTCCAGAAGCTGTCGTCGGACGAGCCGCGGTATTCCGACAGTCCGACGAACGCGCGCTGGAACGCGTGCGAATGCAGGTTGGGCAGGCCGGGCAGCAGCGGACCGCTGACGACTTCGGTGCTGGCGGGTGGTTGGGCATTCGGCGTGACGCCAGTCAGCACACCGGCATCGTCCCAGACCAGCAGCACGTCGCGCGCCCAGCCGGTCGGCAGCAGGGCGTGCGGAGCGAACAGGGCGTGGCTCATGGGCGCCGATCGTGACACAGGCGGACGAACAGCAGCGCGGCTTTCGCATCGGCCGGGCGGATGCCGAGCGCGCCGCGCGGTGCGCGCCACAGCAGCGCCTGCAGCGGGGCCAGCGTGTCGGTGCCGGCCTGCCATGCGCCGGCGCAGCCCAGCAGCAGCGTCGCGTCGGCATCCGGCAGCTCGGCCGCATCGTGCTGGACGCTGACCTCGCCGCACCAGCGCCCGCGGCGCGTCATCACGTTGAAGTCGGTCGAGGCGCCACCGGCCAGCGTGGCCACGAGCGCCGCGTCGCCGGAGAACGCGAACGGCACAAGCGGCGTCGTCAGCGCGTGATCGACGCTGCCATCGGGCGCACGCAGCCGCATGCCCGCGCCGCTGAGCAGCGTGATGCAGCGGTCGACGCCGGGGAAGGGCGAGAACGGTGCGTCGCGCTCGACCTCGGCGACGCTGAGGCGCCAGTCGAAAGCGGCGGCATCCGCGCCGCCGAACGCGATCTCGCGCGTCAGGCCCGCGCCGTTCTTCCAGGGCTGCGGCGGGATCGTGCGCAGGTCGAAGCGCTCTGGCACGCTCACTTCGCGAGCATCGGCATGTTCAGCTGCTGCTCGCGCGCAGTCTTGATCGCCAACTCGTAGCCGGCATCGGCGTGGCGCATCACGCCCGAGCCGCTGTCGTTGACGAGCACGCGTGCCAATCGTTTCGCCGCGGCTTCGCTGCCGTCGGCGACGATCACCATGCCGGCGTGCTGCGAGTAACCCATGCCGACGCCGCCGCCGTGGTGGATCGAGACCCAGGTGGCGCCGCCGGCGCAGTTGAGCAGCGCGTTCAGCAGCGGCCAGTCGGAGACGGCATCGGTGCCGTCGCGCATCGACTCGGTCTCGCGGTTCGGGCTCGCGACCGAGCCGGTGTCGAGGTGGTCGCGGCCGATCACGATCGGCGCCTTCAGCTCGCCGGTGCGCACCATCTCGTTGAACGCCAGGCCGGCCAGATGGCGCTCGCCGAGTGCGAGCCAGCAGATGCGTGCCGGCAGGCCCTGGAACGCGATGCGCTCGCCGGCCATGTCGAGCCAGCGGTGGACGTGGGCGTTGTGCGGGAACAGCTCCTTGATCTTTCGGTCGGTCTTGCGGATGTCGTCCGGATCGCCAGACAGCGCGACCCAGCGGAACGGGCCCTTGCCTTCGCAGAACAGCGGACGGATGTAGGCGGGCACGAAGCCGGGGAAGTCGAACGCGTTGGTCACGCCTTCGTCGAGCGCGACCTGGCGGATGTTGTTGCCGTAATCGACGGTGGCGACGCCCATCGCGTGGAAGTCGAGCATCGCCTGCACGTGCACGGCGCACGATTGCGCCGCGGCTTTCGTCAGTGCGGCGTGCCGGCTCGAATCGGCTTGCGCGGCGCGCCATTGCTCGACGCTCCAGCCGGCGGGCAGATAGCCGTGGATCAGGTCGTGGGCGGAGGTCTGGTCGGTCACCAGATCGGGCCGCATGCCACCGGCGTCTCTTGGCAAACGCGCACGCTTCACCAGTTCGGGCAGCAGTTCGGCGGCGTTGCCGAGCAGACCGATCGAGATCGCCTCGCGGCGCTCGGTGTGGTGCTTGATCAGCGCGAGCGCGTCGTCGAGGTCGCGCGCTTGCTTGTCGAGGTAGCGGGTGCGCAGGCGGAAGTCGATGCTGGCCTGCTGGCACTCGATGTTGAGCGACACGGCGCCGGCGAAGGTGGCCGCCAGCGGCTGCGCGCCGCCCATGCCGCCGAGACCGGCGGTGAGGATCCAGCGGCCGACCATGTCGCCGCCGAAGTGCTGGCGACCGGCCTCGGCGAAGGTCTCGAACGTGCCCTGCACGATGCCCTGCGTGCCGATGT
>JBDUAG010000454.1:0-3810 GCA_040004785.1 Burkholderiales bacterium
CGAAGGCCGGCTTGATCGGTCTGACCAAGTCGCTCGGCAAGGAACTCGCCAAGACCGGCGTGCTGGTCAACGCGGTGACGCCCGCCGCCGCGAAGACGCCGATCTTCGATTCGATGAAGCAGGAGCACATAGCCTTCATGCTGTCGAAGATCCCGATGGCGCGCTTTCTCGAAGTCGACGAAGCGGCCGCGATGATCGCGTGGCTCTGCACCGAAGACTGCGCCTTCAGCACCGGCGCGGTGTTCGATCTCTCGGGCGGCCGGGCAACGTACTGAGGAACACCACGATGTCCATGCCGACCATCAAGCACATCCGCGCGTTCACGCTGCGCGGCGCCGGTGCCGACTACCACGACCAGGGCGCCGGCCACTGGATCGACGACCACATCTCGACGCCGATGGCCAAGTACCCCGAGTACCGCCAGAGCCGGCAGAGCTTCGGCCTCAACGTGCTGGGCACGCTCGTCGTCGAGATCGAGGCGAGCGACGGCACGGTCGGCTTCGGGGTGACGACCGGCGGCGACCTCGGCTGCTGGATCATCGAGAAGCACCTGGCCCGCTTCATCGAAGGCCAGAAGGTCACCGACATCGAGAAGATGTGGGACCAGATGTTCCTGGCCACGCTGTACTACGGCCGCAAGGGCATCGTGATCAACACCATCTCGGGTGTCGACCTCGCGCTCTGGGACCTGCTCGCCAAGGTGCGCAAGGAGCCGGTGCACGCGCTGCTCGGCGGCCCGGTGCGCGACGAGCTGAGTTTCTACATGACCGGCGCGCGCCCCGACTTCGCGAAGTCGCAAGGCTTCCTCGGCGGCAAGATGCCGCTTCAGCATGGCCCCGCCGAGCGCGAGGAAGGCTTCAAGAAGAACATCGAGAAGCTCGCCGACATGCGCGCCAAGGTCGGCAAGGATTTCTGGCTCATGTATGACTGCTGGATGAGCCTGGACGTCGAATACGCCACCAAACTCGCCACGGTGGCCCACCACGAGTTCGGCCTGAAGTGGATCGAGGAGGCGTTGCCGCCCGACGACTACTGGGGTTACGCCGAACTGCGCCGCAACGTGCCGCGCGGCATGCTGGTCAGCACCGGCGAGCACGAGGCGACGCGCTGGGGCTTTCGCATGCTGCTCGAGATGGAATGCTGCGACATCCTGCAACCCGACGTCGGCTGGTGCGGCGGCATCACCGAGCTGATCAAGATCTCGGCGCTGGCCGATGCGCACGGCAAGCTGGTCGTGCCGCACGGTTCGTCGGTCTACAGCTACCACTTCGTGATCACGCGGCACAACAGCCCGTTCGCCGAGTTCCTGAACATGTCGCCCGGCGCCGACGAGATCGTGCCGATGTTCCATCCGCAATTGCTCGACGAGCCGGTGCCGGTGAATGGCAAGATGAAGGCCTCGGCGCTGGACGCGCCGGGGTTCGGCGTGCGGCTGAACCCGGAGTGCAAGCTGCACCGGCCGTACCCGCGCTGACGGGCGAAATCAGAGACAGAAGAACCGAGACAGGAGACGCAGCCATGCTGCTCAAGGACAAGGTCGTGGTCGTCACCGGCGGCTCGCGTGGCATCGGCCGCGCCATCGCGATCGAATGCGCGCGCCAGGGTGCGAACGTCGCGATCAACCATGCGCACGATCCGGCGAAGCCGGGGCAGCGCTCGCCTGCCGACGAGGTCGTCGCCGAGATCGAATCGCTCGGCCGGCGCGCGATCGCGGTGAAGGGCGACATCGCGCAGCCCGAGACGGCAACGGCGCTGGTCGATGCGGCTGTGGCCGCGTTCGGCGGGGTCGACGTGGCGGTGGCGAATGCCGGCGTCTGCCAGTTCCACGACTTCCTCAGCATGCCGGCGGAGTTGCTGCGCCAGACCATCGCAATCAACCTCGAAGGCACCTACTTCCTGGCGCAGGCGGCGGGCAACCGCATGAAGGCGCAAGGTCGCGGCGGGTCAATCGTCGCGATCAGCTCGATCAGCGCGCTGGTCGGCGGCGAGTTCCAGAGCCACTACACGCCGACCAAGGCCGGCCAGCGTTCGCTGATGCAATCGGCCGCGATCTCGCTCGGCCGCTACGGCATCCGCTGCAACTCGGTGCTGCCCGGCACCATCGTCACCGACATCAACCGCGGCGACCTGACGCCCGAGAAGACGGCCTACTTCAACGGCCGCATTCCGCTCGGCCGGCTCGGCCAGCCGGAGGACATCGCCGGCAGCGTCGTCTTCCTCGGCTCCGACCTCTCGCGCTACGTCACCGGCGCGGAGATCCTGGTCGACGGCGGCATGTTCGTGAACCTGCAATGAGCGTGACCGACATGCTGCGCGTTGTCGATCCACATATTCACTGGTGGAACCTGGAGCGCCTCCACTACCCGTGGCTGGCCGATCCGAAGACCACCTTCGGCGGCGACAACCGCTTGCTCGCGGCCACCTACGAGCCGGCGCAGTTCGATGCCGACACCGGCGGTGTCGAGGTGCTGGCCGTGGTGCATGTCGATGCGGGGCACGATGCCGCGAACCCGCTGGCAGAAACGCGTTGGCTGCAGTCGCTCGCCGACGCGGGCGGTCGGCCGCAAGGCATCGTCGCGTACGCCGACCTGTCGAAGCCCGATGTCGGCGCGTTGCTCGCGGCGCATGCCGACCACCGCAACGTGCGCGGCATCCGCCAGATCCTCAACGTGCACACCGACCCGCACTACGACTACGTCGGCCGCCACTACCTGCGCGAGCCGGCGTGGCGCGCCGGCTTCGCGCTGCTGGAGCAGCATGGCCTGTCGTTCGACCTGCAGATCTACCCGTTGCAGATGGCCGAGGCGCGCGAACTCGCCCTCGCGCACCCGGGCACGACGCTGATCCTCAACCACACCGGCATGTTCGTCGACCGCGGCAGCGTGGCCGGCTGGCGCGCGTGGCGCGACGGCCTGCGCGGTCTCGCGCAATGCCCGAACATGATGGTGAAGATCAGCGGTCTCGGGATGATCGACCACGCATGGACGGTCGAGAGCATCCGGCCCTACGTGCTCGAGACCATCGACGCTTTCGGGCCGCAGCGCTGCATGTTCGCATCAAATTTCCCGGTCGATCGGCTGCACGGCAGCTACCTCAGCATCTGGTCGGCATTCGCCAAGGTCGTCGCCGGTGCGAGCGACGCCGAGCATGCCGCGCTGTTCCGTGACAACGCCCGGCGCATCTACCGGCTCCGATTTCCCGTCAGTTGATAGCTCACATCACAAAAGGAGACATTCCCATGAAATCGATTCAGCGCGTGATCGCCCTCGCCAGCGGCGTCTTGCTGGCCCTGCAGATCGGCCCGGCGTTCGCGGCCGACAAGATCAAGATCGCGATGGTCGTGAAGAGCCTGGGCAACGGCTTCTTCGACGCCGCGCACGAAGGCGGCAAGGAGGCCGCGAAGGAGCTCGGCGATGTCGAGCTGATCTACACCGGCCCGACCGCCGCCACCGCCGAAGCGCAGATCGAGGTACTGAACTCGCTGATCAGCCAGAAGGTCGACGCGCTCGTGATCTCGGCCAACGACAAGGACGCGTTGGTGCCGATCACCAAGCGCGCGACGCAGCGCGGCATCAAGGTGATCTCGTTCGACAGCGGCATCGCGGCGGGTGGCCGCATCCTGCAACTCAATCCGTCGAACAACGCGCTGATCGGCACCAAGCTGGCCGAGATGGCGGCTGAAGCCTCGGGCGGCAGTGGCGAGATCGCTGTGCTCTCGGCCACAGCGCAGGCGACCAACCAGAACATCTGGATCGGCGAACTGAAGAAGGCGCTCGCGAAGCCCGAGTTCAGCAAGCTCAAGCTGGTCGC
>JBDUAG010000455.1:0-3805 GCA_040004785.1 Burkholderiales bacterium
ATTGCGGCATCACCAAGGCCGAGCTGATCGAGCGCTTCGGCGCGCCCACCGCCGACCTGGTCGACGGCCTGACCAAGCTCGACAAGCTGCGCTTTTCGACCCGCGAGGAATCGCAGGCCGAGTCGTTTCGCAAGATGCTGCTGGCGATGGCGCGCGACGTGCGCGTGATCCTGATCAAGCTCGCCGACCGCCTGCACAACATGCGCACGCTGAACGCGGTGCTGCCCGCCAAGCGCGCGCGGGTCGCGTCCGAGACACTGGAGATCTACGCGCCGATCGCGCACCGGCTCGGCCTGAACCAGACTTATCGCGAGTTGCAGGAGCTGTCGTTCCAGAACATGCGACCGTGGCGCCAGGCGGCGCTGGCCAAGGCGGTGCAGAAGGCACGCGGCTACCGGCGCGACATCGTCGACCGCATCCAGCACGATGTCGAGAAGTCGTTCGTGCAGGCCAAGCTGCAGGTGCAGGTCTACGGCCGCGAGAAGACGCTGTTCTCGATCTACAAGAAGATGCGCGAGAAGCACCTCACGTTCGCCCAGGTGAACGATATCTTCGGCTTTCGCATCGTCGTCGGCACGCTGATGGAGTGCTACATGGCGATGGGCGTGCTGCATCAGCTGTTCAAGCCGCTGCCCGGCCGCTTCAAGGACTACATCGCGATCCCGAAGGCGAACGGCTACCAGTCGCTGCACACCACCCTGGTGAGCCCGCTGGGCACGGCGGTGGAGTTCCAGATCCGCACCGAGCAGATGCACGCTGTGGCCGAGAAGGGCATCGCCGCGCACTGGCTCTACAAGAGCGGTGGCGCACAGATTCAGGAGGCGCAGCGGCTGGGTGCGATGTGGCTGCAATCGCTGATCGACATCCAGGACGAAACGCACGACGCGAACGAGTTCCTCGAGCACGTCAAGATCGACCTGTTCCCCGACGCGGTCTACGTGTTCACGCCCAAAAGCAAGATCCTCGCGCTGCCGCGCGGCGCGACGCCGATCGACTTCGCCTACGCGATCCACACCGATGTCGGCGACCATTGCGTCGCGGCCAAGGTCAATGGCGAGCCGGTCGCGTTGCGCACCGAGTTGCGCAGCGGCGACGTGGTCGAGGTCTCGGGCGCGCCGGGCGCGCGGCCCAACCCGGCCTGGCTGAACTTCGTGCGCACCGGCCGGGCGCGTTCGAAGATCCGCCACTACCTGAAGAACATGGAGCAGGAAGAATCGCAGGACCTGGGCGAGAAGATGCTCGCGCAGGCGCTGCGTGCCGAAGGTCTGCAATTGCCAGGCGGCGAGGCGGCCGACGCCGCGCTGTGGCTGCATCTCACGCGCTGGAGTGGCAACAAGACCCGCACCGATCTGTTCACCGACGTCGGCCAGGGCCGCAAGATCGCGACCATCGTCGCGAAGCGCATGGCGCGGCTGATGGCCGAGCACGGCGTGAAACCCGATCCGCTGACCTTGACGATGGGTCGCTTTGCCGCCGACGACACCGCGCCGTCACAAGGCCTGGTGCTGATCGACGGCAACGAGGGCGCCTCGGTGCAGCTCGCCACCTGTTGCCGCCCGATCCCGGGCGACGCGATCGTCGGCTACCTCGGGCGCGGCGAAGGGCTGATGGTGCACACCGTCGAATGCAGCGTCGGCAAGCGTCTGTTCGAGCGCGACAGCGAACACTGGATGGGCGTCGACTGGGCCGAGCAACCCGCGCACGCGTTCGAGACCAGCGTGTCGCTGCTCGTCACGAACGGCAAAGGCGTGCTCGCGCAGGTGGCTCAGGCGGTGAGCGAGGCCGAGGCCGACATCACCCACATCGACATGGGCAACGAGCCGGCCGCCGAAACCGCCGAATTGCAGCTGCTGATCAGCGTGCGCGACCGGCTGCACCTGGCCGACGTGATGCGCACACTGAAGCGCGCGCCCTCCGTGCTGCGCGTCGCGCGCGTCAAGCCTTGATCAGCCCGCCGGCGCGGGGTAGCGCACGTCGATCACCTCGATCTGCTCCAGCCCGCCCGGCGTCATCAGCTGCACCTCGTCGCCGACGCGCGCCTTCAGCAGTGCCCGGGCGATCGGCGACACCCAGCTGACCTCGCCCTGGAGGTTGTCGGTCTCGTCGATGCCCTTGATCGTGATCGTGCGCTCTTCGTCGCGCTGGTTCACGTAGGTCACGGTCGCACCGAAGAACACCTGATCGTGGCCGTGATGCAGCGCCGGGTCGGCGACCTCGGCGATGTCCAGCCGCTTGGTCAGGAAGCGGATGCGTCGGTCGATCTCGCGCAGACGCTTCTTGCCGTAGAGGTAATCGCCGTTCTCGGAACGGTCGCCGTTCTTCGCTGCCCACGAGACGATCTCGACGATCTTCGGCCGTTCGTCGTCGAGCAGCGCGAGCAACTCGCCGCGCAAGCGCGCATAGCCGGCGGGCGTCAGGTAGTTCTTGGTGCCGGCCGGCAGCGCCGGCGGCGCGATGTCGTCGTCATCGTCGTCGCTCGCGTCGGATTCGCGCGTGAAGGCCTTGTTCATGGTCCGGAGCGGCCGGTGACAGGTGGCGACAAGTGCATCGGCCGATGATACGAGCCGGCTCTGTCGCTTGTGCACAATACCGGGTTCGCCTGGAGCGCAGCCCGGATATCGATGAACCAGTATGAATGACAGCTCCACCGCCGTGGCCGCCGCCGATCTGGCTTGCCGCCGGGGCGAGCGCGTGCTGTTCCGGGGCTTGAACCTGACCGTGCAGCCCGGCCAGATCGTCTGGGTGCGCGGCGCCAACGGGCAGGGCAAGACCAGCCTGCTGCGCCTGCTCGCCGGCCTGGCGCGACCCGAAGCCGGCCGCATCGAGCACGGCGCCGGCCGCGAGCGCGTTTACGTCGGTCACGCCAATGCGCTGAAGGACGATCTCACGGTCGCCGAGTCGCTGATGTTCCTGAGCCGCCTGCACGGCTTCGACACCGGCGCCGCGGCGCACGACCTGGCGTTGCGCCGCTTCGGCCTGCACACCCGCCGCTCGGCTCCGGTGCGCACGCTGTCGCAAGGCCAGCGGCGACGCGTCGCGCTGGCGCGCCTGTGCACCGCGCCGGCAACCGCGCTGTGGCTGCTCGACGAACCCTTCGATGCGCTCGACGCCGACGGCGTGGACGCACTCAACGCGCTGCTCGGCGAACACGCCGCACGCGGCGGCAGCGTGCTGCTGACCAGCCATGTGCCGCTGACCCTGACGTCACCCCCACCCATCACCCTGCGGCTGAACGAGGCCGCGGCGGCATGACGGCGCCGGTGTTCAGCGCCGTCCTGGGCCGCGACCTGCGCCTGGCCGCGCGGCGCCGCATCGATGTGCTGCTGCCGCTCGCGTTCTTCGCGGTCGCGGTGAGCCTGTTCCCGCTCGGCGTCGGACCCGAACCGAACACGCTGCGGCAGATCGCACCCGGCGTGCTGTGGGTCTGCGCGCTGCTCGCGGCGATGCTGTCGGTCACGCAGCTCTATGCGGGCGATCAGGCCGACGGCTCGCTGGAGCAGCTGATGCTGGCGAGTGGCGCCGGAACCGCCGCCGCCATGCCAGTCGCGATCGCCAAGGCGCTGGCGCACTGGCTGCTCACCGGGTTGCCGCTGGTGCTGGTCGCGCCGTTGTTCGGCGTGATGTTCGACCTGAGCGGCCGCAGCATCGCCGCGCTGTGCGCCAGCCTCGCGCTCGGCACGCCGATCCTGAGCCTGCTCGGCAACCTCGGCGCCGCGCTCACGCTCGGCGTGCGCAACGGCGGCGTGCTGCTGATCCTGCTGATCGTGCCGCTGTGCATCCCGGCGCTGATCTTCGGCAGCGGCGC
>JBDUAG010000041.1:0-12840 GCA_040004785.1 Burkholderiales bacterium
GTCGCGCAGTGGTAGACGTAGATCCCTTCGTTGAGCGCCTTGAACGTGAACTGCGATTCGTGACCTGGCGCGGTGAAGCTCGACGCCGCACCACCGCCCGGCCCGGTCACGCCGTGCAGATCGATGTTGTGCGGCATCTTGCTGCTCGGATGGTTCTTCAGGTGGAACTCGACCGTGTCGCCCTGGCGGACGCGGATGAAGCTGCCAGGCGTAGTACCGCCGAAGGTCCAGAACATGTAGCTCACGCCTTCGGAGATCGGCATCTCTTTCTCGACCACTTCGAGTTCGACGATGACCTTCGCCGGGTAGTTGCGCCCGGTCGGCGGTGGCACGTTCGGCGGGCTCGTCAGCACCGCGTGGATCGGCTCCCCGCGCGGCGGACCGAAGTCGCCGGCCGGCGTGTTCTTCGCCGCGAAGGCCGCCGCCGGGACGGCGATGACAGCCGCAAGGCCGATCCGCATCGCGCCGCGGCGCAACCCGCTCATCAGTCCGCTGCTTTGCATTCGATGTCTCCTCATGGGCTGATCGCGACCTTACGGACCAGGCACATGGGGAGTCTTGATCTCGCGCAAGGAATGCGAAGCCAGGCGCCGGCACCCGACGCAGCGGAAGGACAGCGTTCCCGCTATGTGGCGCGAACGCCCAGCCAGCGGCGCAGCTCCGCGTACACGCGCGGGTGGTTGAGCAGGCCCATGTGGCCCAGCCCCGCGAGTTCGACGCGCTCGACATCCCCGCCCAGGCCATCGTCGGCGGCGCTGCCGGGCATCACCAGGCCGTCGCCAAGCAGCTTGCCGACCAGCCGGCTCGCGCCCGAGCCGGCCTCGTCGCCGAGCGTGCCGAACACCAGCAGCAGCGCGGGCGCCTTCACCGGCTTCGGCTTGCCTTTCAGCCCGCTCCGCAAATCCTTGATGCCTCGGCTGCGCGCAGTGGCGATGCGCGCCAGCGGCCTGGTCACGTCGGAGACGTTCAGCGCGGCCGTGGCGAGCCGCCCGAGTTGCTCCAGCGGTGCGCCCTGATGCGGCGAGCCGAGGCAGACGATCATCGGCGCGCGCGCCGCCCACGGCCAGCCTGCGGCCAGCGCGAGCGCGTGGGCACTGCGCGCCACCAGACCGCCCATGCTGTGGCCGATCAGGATCCACTCGCGCACTTGCGGCGCCGCATCGGCGGCCTGCGCGAGCAGCGCCGCGAATTGCTGCGCGTTGGCATCGATCGCGAGGCCGGTGTTGTAGCGCAGGTAGATCGCGCTCACGCCGAGTTCGTGCGCCAGCAGCGTGCCGTACTGCGGCGCCACGCCGTCGCCCAGCGTGTCGGCCCACGCCGATTCGCGCCACGCATCGCTTCGCATCGCCCAGCTCTGCTCGTCGCAGGCCAGGCCGTGGATGAACACGCAGACACGCGGCGCGAGCTGTGCGAGCGCGGCGGGCGCCAGCGGCGCGCCGCCGGCGTAGAAGCCCATGCGGATCGCCATCGTGCTGCCCGAGGCGAGCAACTCGTCGCCGAACACGCCGTTCAGCGCACTGCGCACGGCCTGCTCGCGCGAACCGGGCACGCGCGCCGGGTCGGCCGCCATGCGTTCGGCCTGCCCGGCCAGCGAGAGTGCGGCGCCGCCGCCATGGCGAACCGCGGCATAGACGCCTTGCGTGAGCGCGTCGTGAACGCTTTGCACGATGCGCGTGGGCACCGAGAGGCCGGGCACGCGCAGCAGATTGTCGAAGGTCTTGCCGGCGATGGCCTCGTGCATCTCCTGGACCCGCGACGCCGTGGCCTGGAAGCCCGCGTTCAGGACCGGCGCGAAGGTCGCGGCATCGGGGGGGTGCGCTGCAGCGTCGGCAGGAGACTTGCGGCGCTTGACCATCTCAGGGTGCCGGCGTACCTTGCTCGGCGGGTGCAGCGCCGGTGGTGGGTTCTTCGTCCGGCGCGTCATCCGGGGCGCCTTCACCGACCTTGCGGCCGGCCTTCTCCTTCAGCTTTTCTTCCTTCTTCTTCTTCTTGGCCAGTTCACGCTGGCGCTTCTCGAACGAATAATTTGGTTTGGCCATGGGCCGTCCTCCCGGTCTGCTGCTTCAAGGTGGGCGCATCAAACGGCGCCCAAGCCCGAGGTTACGCGCTTTTCAGGCGCCCAATCCCCGGCGGTTGTCAGAAAGTGATGGTCCGCACGCCCTGCGCAGTGCCGAGCAGGCAGACGCTGGCCTTATTGCGCGCGAAGATGCCAACACTGACGACGCCCGGCCACTGGTTGATCTCGCGCTCCATCGCTGCCGGGTCGGTGATGCGCAAGCCTCGCACATCGAGGATCTGGCCGCCGTTGTCGGTCACCACGCCAGCGCGCAACGCCGGCTCGCCGCCGAGTGCTCGCAGGCGCCGCGCGATCTGCGCCGCAGCCATCGGAATCACCTCGACCGGCAGCGGGAAGCGCCCGAGCGTGTCGACCAGCTTGGATTCATCGGCGATGCAGACGAAGCGCGCCGACATGTCGGCGACGATCTTCTCGCGCGTCAGCGCCGCGCCGCCGCCCTTGATCATGTGGCCCAGGTTGTCGATCTCGTCGGCGCCGTCGATGTAGACCGCGAGCGATTCGACGGTGTTTGCGTCCAGCACCTCGATGCCGTGCGCCCGCAGCCTCGCACTGCTCTGCTCCGAGCTCGACACCGCGGCACGGATGCGTTCCGGCATCGCCGCCAAGGCATCGATGAAACAGTTCACCGTCGAACCGGTGCCGACGCCGATCACGCTGCCGGGGTGCACGTAGTGAATAGCCGCCTGCCCAACCAGGGCCTTGAGTTCGTCTTGCGTCATGCGCCGATTATCGACGCGCGCCAACCATGTCTTCCGGCTTGACCCAGGCGTCGAACTGTTCGCCGCTGACCCAGCCCGACGCCAACGCAGCGTCGCGCAAGCTGCTGCCGCTCTTGTGCGCCGCCTTCGCGATCTGCGCCGCCTTGTCGTAGCCGATGTGCGGGTTCAGCGCGGTGACGAGCATCAGCGAACGCTGCACCAGTTCGCCGATGCGCGTGCGATCGGCCTCGATGCCGCGCGCGCAGTGCTCCTCGAAGCTGAGCGCGCCATCCGCCAGCAGGCGCATGCTCTGCAGCACGTTGTGGATGATCACCGGCTTGAACACGTTCAGCTCGAAGTTGCCCGACGCGCCCGCCATGTTCACCGCCACGTCGTTGCCCATGATCTGGCAGGCCAGCATCGTCAGCGCCTCGCACTGCGTCGGGTTGACCTTGCCGGGCATGATCGAGCTGCCGGGTTCGTTCTCGGGAATGGTGATCTCGCCCAAGCCCGAGCGCGGGCCGGAGGCGAGCCAGCGCACGTCGTTGGCGATCTTCATCAGCGAGGCGGCCACCGTCTTCAGGGCGCCGTGCGCGAACACCATCGCATCGTGCGCGGCGAGTGCCTCGAACTTGTTCGGTGCCGATTCGAACGCGTGCCCGGTGAGCCGCGCGAGTTCGGCCGCGACGCGTGTGCCGAACTCCGGATGCGCGTTCAGCCCGGTGCCGACCGCCGTGCCGCCCAGCGCCAGCTCGCGCAGGTGCGGCCGCGTCGTGCGCAGGTGGCGGATGCCGTGGTCGAGCTGCGCGACCCAGCCCGAGACTTCCTGGCCCAGGGTCAGCGGCGTCGCGTCCTGCAGGTGCGTGCGCCCGATCTTGACGACATCGGCGAAGGCAGCGGACTTGGCCACAAGCGTTTCGCGCAGCGTGGCCAGTGCCGGCAGCAGTTTCTCTTCGAGTGACTGCACCGCGGCCACGCTCATCGCCGTCGGGAACACGTCGTTTGACGACTGCCCGCGGTTCACGTCGTCGTTCGGATGCACGAGCCGCGCTTCGCCCACCTCGCCACCGAGCAGCTGCGAGGCGCGGTTGGCGAGCACCTCGTTCATGTTCATGTTGGTCTGCGTGCCCGAACCGGTCTGCCACAGCGAGAGCGGAAATTGCGCGTCGTGCTGGCCGGCGAGCACTTCATCGGCAGCGGCGACGATGGCATCCGCCTTCTTCGCGTCGAGCACCCCGAGCTCGCGGTTCACCAGCGCGGCGCTGCGCTTGACCAGCGCAAGCGCGCGCAGCAGCTCCGGCGGCATGCGCTCGCTGGAGATGTCGAAGTGGTGCAGCGAGCGCTGCGTCTGCGCGCCCCAGAGGGCGTGGCCGGGGACGGCGATGTCGCCGAACGTATCGCGTTCGATTCTGTCCATGCTGGTTCCTTCTGGTGTCGCGACGAGTATGCCTTTGCGACAATCCTGGCATGCCCATGTTGCCTTACGCCCTCGCCCGCCCTTTCCTATTCGGCCTCGACCCCGAACACGCCCACGAACTCACGCTCGGCGCGCTGGCGCGGTTGCAGAACACGCCGATGCAATGCGCCTGGCAGCAGCGCCGCGTGGAGGATCCGGTCGCGCTCGCCGGGCTGAACTTTCCAAACCGCATCGGCCTCGCCGCGGGGCTGGACAAGAACGGCCGCTGCATCGACGGCCTGGGCGCGATGGGCTTCGGCTTCATCGAGGTCGGCACCGTCACGCCCAAGGGCCAGCCCGGCAACCCGAAGCCGCGCATGTTCCGCCTGCCCGAGGCGAGTGCGCTGATCAACCGCCTGGGCTTCAACAACGACGGGCTGGACGCGTTCATCGCGAACGTCGAGCGCGCGCAGTTCCGAAGGAACGGCGGCATCCTCGGATTGAACATCGGCAAGAACGCCGCGACGCCGATCGAGCGCGCGGTGGACGACTACCTGCTGTGCCTGGATGGCGTCTACCCGCACGCCGACTACGTCACGGTCAACATCTCCAGCCCGAACACCAAGAACCTGCGTGCGCTGCAGAGCGACGACGCGCTCGATGCCCTGCTCGGCGCGGTGCAGGAGCGCAAGGCGGCGCTCGCGAAGCAACACGGCCGCAGCGTGCCGATCTTCGTGAAGATCGCGCCCGATCTCGACGAGGCACAGGTTGGCGTGATCGCCGCCACGTTGGCGCGCCAGCGCATCGACGGCGTGATTGCGACCAACACGACCATCGCACGCGAGGCGGTGAAGTCGCTGCGCCACGGCGAAGAGCCTGGTGGCCTGTCGGGCGCGCCCGTGTTCGAGGCCTCGAATCGCGTGATTGCGCAATTGCGCAAGGCACTGGGTGCCGCCTACCCGATCATCGGTGTCGGCGGTGTGATGAACGCGGCCGATGCGCAGTCCAAGATCGCGGCCGGGGCGAACCTGGTGCAGATCTACACCGGCTTCATTTACCACGGCCCGGCGCTGATCTCCGACGCAGCGCGCGCACTCGCGAGGTCTCGGCGGTGATGCGCCGCGCCGTCCGCTGGCTGCTGCTGTGCCTGCTGACGGCGGTGCCGGGTGCACAGGCGCAGGACGGCCCCGCGCTGCGGGCCCGGCACGCGGCGTTGCAAACCTCCCTGACCTCGAACGCCTACAACCGGCCGATCCACATCGAGTCGATGCACAACGCTGGCGATCTGCGTGGCGACATCTATGCCGTCGTGCCGCAGACGTTCGCGGTCGCCGGCCAGGCACTGCAGGGCCGCGAGCATTGGTGCGACATCATGATGCTGCACCTCGACGTCAAGATGTGCCACTGGAGCACCGCCGGCACCGCGACGCTCACGGTCGCCACGGCGCGCAAGTACGACCAACCGCTCGAGAGCGCCACGGCCGTCGAGTTCGGCTATCGCATGGTCGCGTCCACGGCCGACTACCTGCAGGTGGAGTTGCGCGCCGACAAGGGGCCGATGGGCACGCACGACTACCGCATCGTGCTGGAGCTGGTCATGCTCGATCCGGGCACCAGCTTCATCCACCTCTCGTATGCCTACAACCAGGGCTTCGGCGGGCGCATCGCGATGGAGGCCTACCTGGCGACGCTGGGCCGCAACAAGGTCGGCTTCACGGTGGTCGATCACAAGGCCGACGGCACGCCGGTCTACATCAACAACGTGCGAGGCCTGGTGGAGCGCAATTGCATGCGCTACTTCCTGGCGGTCGAGGCCTACTTGAGCGCCTACCCGCTGCCGCACGGCGAGCAGCTCGAAAAACGGCTGCGCGAATGGCATGCCGGCGCCGAGCGCTACCCGGTGCAATTGCATGAGATCGAGCGCGAGGAGTACCTGGCGATGAAGCGGCTGGAGATCCAGCGTCAGCAGGCGACCGCGAAAGGCGCCAAGCCCGGCTGACGCCTTGCGCGATCGTCAGAGCAGCGGCACGCCCGTCTTGCTCTGCAACTCGTCGCGCGTCACGCCGTCGGCGAGTTCGACGACCTTCAGGCCTTGCGGCGTCACGTCCATCACCGCGAAGTCGGTGATGATGCGGTTGACCACGCCCACACCGGTCAACGGCAGCGTGCAGGCAGGCAGGATCTTCACGTCGATCGTGCCGTCCTTCTTCTTCGCGACATGCTCCATCAGCACCACCACGCGCGCCACGCCGGCGACCAGGTCCATCGCGCCGCCCATGCCCTTGACCATCTTGCCGGGGATCATCCAGTTCGCCAGATCGCCCTTGGCGCTGACCTGCATGGCGCCGAGGATGGACAGGTTGATCTTGCCGCCGCGGATCATTGCGAAGCTGTCGTGCGAGCCGAAGATCGACGAGCCCGGCAAGGTCGTCACCGTCTGCTTGCCGGCGTTGATCAGGTCGGCATCGACCTCGTCCTCGGTCGGGAACGGGCCGATGCCGAGCATGCCGTTCTCGCTCTGCAGCCAGACTTCGATGTCGGGGCTGACGAAGTTGGCCACCATGGTGGGCAGGCCGATGCCGAGGTTCACATAGAAGCCGTCCTGAAGCTCCTTGGCCGCGCGGGCGGCCATCTGATCGTGTGTCCAGGCCATGTCAGGCTCCCGCCTTGTCAGTTGATTTTTCGGTCGCTCTTTCGGTGATCGTGCGCTTCTCGATGCGCTTTTCCGGCGTTGCATTCAGCACGATGCGGTGCACGTAGATGCCGGGCAAATGGATCGAATCGGGTGCCAGGCTGCCGGTCGGCACGATCTCTTCGACCTCGACGATCGTGATCTTGCCGGCCATCGCGACCGCCGGGTTGAAATTGCGCGCGGTCAGGCGGAACACCAGGTTGCCACTCTCGTCGGCCTTCCAGGCCTTGACCAGCGAGACCTCGGGTACCAGCGAACGCTCCATCACGTAGGTCTGGCCGTCGAACTCGCGCAGCTCCTTGCCTTCGGCCACCAACGTGCCGACGCCGGTCTTGGTGAAGAACGCCGGAATGCCGGCGCCACCGGCACGCAGCTTCTCGGCCAGCGTTCCCTGCGGCGTGAACTCGAGCTCGAGTTCGCCGGCCAGGTACTGGCGCTCGAACTCCTTGTTCTCGCCCACGTAGCTCGAAATCATGCGCTTGATCTGGCGCGTTTCGAGCAGCAAGCCGAGGCCGAAGCCATCGACGCCGGCGTTGTTCGAGATCACGCTCAGGTTCTTCACGCCGGAGTCGCGCAGCGCCGCGATCAGTGCCTCGGGGATGCCGCACAGGCCGAAGCCGCCAACCGCCATCAGCTGGCCGTCCTTCACCACGCCCTTGAGCGCCGCCGCGGCGCTGGGGAATACTTTCTTCATGGGTCTTCTCCGGGTGTTCGAGCGCTGGAGCGTACTACTTAACCCATTACGTAGTCGTTACGTAGAATCGCCTAAGCATGAACACCGCCGAACCCATCGACCCCACCTTCCTCGACAGCGCGCTGACAACCGTCTTTGCCGAATGGGTGCGCGCGCTTGATCTGCGCGTGCTCGAAGCGCGCGTCGGCGAGGTGCTGCTGGCACTGCCCGTCAGCGCGAAACACGTGCATTCGGGCGGCGTGATGTCGGGCCAGACGCTGATGGCCGCCGCCGACACGGCGATGGTGCTGGCAGTGATGTCGAAGCTCGGCGCGTTCCGACCCATGACGACGGTGCAGTTGCAGACCACCTTTCTGCGCCCGGTGCCAGGCGATGCCGGCTTCGCCCACGTGCGCGCGCGCGTGCTTCGGCTGGGCAAATCGCTCGCGTTCGGCGACATCGAGATCAGCTTCGGTGCCGATGTTCTCGCGGCCCACGCGACCACCACGTATGCCCTCCTCTGACGCGCCGGCGTCGCTGGACTACGGCACCGCGTTCGATCTTGCGCCGATCGGCCTGGTGCTGTCGCGCAACCGGCTGATGGTCGATTGCAATCGGCAGGTGCTGGAAATGTTCGGCGCGCGGCGCGAGACGCTCATCGGCCACAGCTTCGAGCTGCTGTACCCGACGCACGACGAGTTCGAGCGCACCGGCGAGCGCATCGTCGCGAGTCTCAACGCGAATGGCGGCTATGCCGACGAGCGCGTGATGAAGCGCGTCGGCGGGGCCCAGCGCGACAAGCTGTTCTGGTGCCGCGTCGCCGGCCGCGCGCTCGACCCGGCGCATCCGCACGCCGCGGGCATCTGGTCGTTCGAGGATTTGTCGGCGCGGCGCCAGATCGGCGTCGAGCTCACGCCGCGCGAGCGCGAGATCGCCGCGCTGCTGATCGAGGGGCTGACAAGCAAGCTGATCGGCCGGCGCCTGGGCATCAGCCCGCGCACCGTCGACGTCTACCGCGCGCGGCTGATGGGCAAGTACGCGGCCGCCAACACGACCGATCTGGTCCACAAGCTGCTTTCGGGCTGAGGCGCGTAGCATCCGCCCGATCCGTCCGATCTTTCTCCCATGCCCATGCCGTTCCGCACCCCCTCGTTCGCACTCCTGCTTTGCGCCCTGCTCTGCGCTTGCGCGGGGCAGCGACCGCTCCAGACGTTTCAACGCGAGGCGTTCGAGCCCGGCACGACCTTCTCGCGCACCCTCGTGGCCGGCGAGGGTCAGGCGTGCGAGGCGGCACGCCGTGCGCTGCTGAGCCAGGGCTATGTGGTCAACACCGCGAATGCCGACCTCGTGAACGCTCGCAAGAGCTTCCAGAACGACACGGACACCCACCAGGAGATCGAGTTTCGCGTGGTCTGCGCGCCCGAGGTAAAGGGCGGCGCCACCTCGCTGGTTTTCGTCAGCGCGCTGCAGGAACGCTACGCGTTGAAGAAGAGCAACAACTCGGCGAGCCTGGGCGTCGGGGCGATCGGGTCGGTGTCGCTGCCGTTCGGCGGCAGCGACGATGCGCTCGTCAAGGTCGCGAGCGAAACGATCACCGCACCCGACTTCTACGACCGCTATTTCCGCCTCGTCGCGCGCTACCTCGCCGCCAAGGTCGACGAGCCCGTGGCCGAAAAGCCCTGAGCGTTCGCTATCCGACGATCTGCCGCACCGAATCCGGCAGCGCCACCGATTTCTGCTGCGGGAAGTTGATCCACACCGTCTTCGCCCCGCCCGACGCGTAGATCACGCCCGGCGCATCGGTGCGCTCGAGCGTGATGAAGGTGTCGAAACTGCTGCGACCGGCGTTGGCCACGTAGTGCTTCGCGAGCACGTCGCCGGGGTACTCCAGCTGCTTGATGAAGTTGCAGAACGCATTCACGATCACCGGCCCGTTGCCGTGCGAGTCGAGCTTGCCGCCGATCTGGTACAGCCACTCGAGGCGGACGATCTCCATGTAGCGGAAGTAGAGCGTGTTGTTGACGTGGCCCATCGCGTCCATGTCGCCCCAGCGGATGGCGATCACCATCTCGAGTGTGAGCCTCTTGGCGTCGGGCAGATCGAAGCGCACGGTGAACGCCTGCTCAGGTTCGGGCCACGCCGAGCTCGGCATAGAGCCGCTCGACGAGGCCGCGCAGCTCTTGAATCTCGGCCTGCATCGCACCCTGCTGCGCCTTCAACGCCGCGATCTCGCTGACTGCCACGAAATCGGCCGAATCGCTCGCGACCGGCATCGCGGACACATCGACGGCACCGCTCAGCAGATGCGCCCAGCGCGGCTCCCGCATGCCGGGCGCGCGCGGCAGCTTGACGACGAGCGCGCCGCCCTTGTCGTCGGGCCGCGCGGCGAGCTCATCGAGAAAGCCTTCGACCGACGACAGGTCCGCGAAACGATGCAGGCGTTCGGAGGCGGTGCGCAGCTCCGACACCGTCTGCGGCCCGCGGAGCACCAGCGTGGCCAGCAGCGCGACCGATTGCGATGGCAGCGCCAGCGCGCGGCCGGCGTTGTGCTCGTAGCGCGTCACGCGCGAGCCGCTCGCCTCGAAGACGAGGTTTAACGTCTTCAGCGCCATGAGCGTGTCCTGCACCTCGCCCTCCGAGGCGTTCAGAACCGGATCGCGCGCGGTCTTCTGATTGCAGCCCAGGGTCAGCGAATTGATCGACAGCGGATAGCTGTCGGGCACGGTGTGCGCCTTCTCGATCAGCACGCCGAGCACGCGTGCCTCGAGGACCGACAGCGGCCGCAACTGCAATGTCAAACCCCGAAGCCGTCGTCGGCTTGAATGACCGCGCCGTTGACGAAGTGGCTCTCGTTCGCGCACAGCATCATCAGCACCGCGTCCAGATCTTGTGGCTGGCCGACGCGCTTGCGCGGCAGCATCTCGATCAGCTTGCGGCCCTGCTCGGTGCCCCACTGGTGGTGGTTGATCTCAGTGTCGATGTAGCCGGGACAGATCGCATTGACGTTGATGCCGTAGCGGCCCCATTCGAGCGCCATCGCGCGCGTCATATGGACGACCGCGGCCTTGCTCATCGCGTACACGCCGATGCGGCTGAGCGGCTTCAGGCCCGCCATCGACGCGATGTTGACGATGCGCCCGCCGGTGAAGGTGCCGGGCGCCGCACCCTTGGAGCGCGCGATCATGCGCTTGCCGACTTCTTGCGCGACGAAGAACGCGCCCCGGGTGTTGGTACTGAACACGTAGTCGAAGTCTTCTTCGGTGACCTCGGTGAGCGGCTGCGTCCTGCTGACGCCGGAGTTGTTGACGAGGATGTCGATCGTGCCCATCTCGGTCTCGGCGTGGGCGACGGCCGACTTGATGCTGTCGCGGTCGGTCACGTCGAGCGTGACGACGTGCGCATCGCCACCATCGGCCTGGATCTCGGCGCGAAGCGCCTTCAGCCGCTCGACGCGCCGGCCCGCGAGCACGACACCGGCGCCGGCTTTTGCAAGCGTCTTCGCAAACTGCTCGCCGAGGCCGCTCGAAGCACCTGTGACCAGCGCGACACGGCCCGACAGATCGATGTTGTAGCTCATGGGAAGGTCTCCTGCGGTGCCGAGAATGGCCTCATGGCCTGGCCGGTCACGATAGCACGCGCCCCGTAGAATGCCCGCACACCAGAGCCCAGAGGAAGCCGCATGACGCCCGCAGAAATCCTAGCCCAACACGGCCCGCGCGAAGCGATGGAGTACGACGTCGTCGTCGTCGGCGGTGGCCCCGGCGGGTTGTCCGCGGCGATCAAGCTGAAGCAGCTCGCGGCGGCGCAAGGCAAGGAGGTCTCGGTCGTGGTGCTCGAGAAAGGCTCGGAGCCCGGCGCGCACATCCTGAGCGGCGCGGTGATGGACCCGAAGGCACTCACCGAGCTGATCCCCGACTGGAAGGAACTCGGCGCACCGCTGAACCAGCCGGTCGTCAGCGACCAGGTGATGTTCCTGAGCGAGTCCGATGCGTTCGTCACGCCCAGCTACCTCGTGCCCGAGTGCTTTCACAACGAAGGCAACTACGTGATCAGCCTGGGCAGCGTGGTGCGCTGGCTGGGCGCCCAGGCCGAGGCGCTCGGCGTCGAGATCTTCCCCGGCTTCGCCGCGGCCGAAGTGCTCTACAACGACGATGGCAGCGTGAAGGGTGTGGCCACGGGCAACCTTGGCATCGGCAAGGACGGCGAACCGACCGGTGACTTCCAGATCGGCATGGAGCTGCACGCGAAGTACACGATCTTCGCCGAGGGCGCGCGCGGCCAGCTCGGCCGCCAGCTGATCGAGCGCTTCAACCTCGACGCCGGCAAGGACCCGCAGTCGTATGCGCTCGGCGTCAAGGAGCTCTGGGAGATCGACCCCGAGCGTCACCAGCCCGGCCTCGTGATCCACACCGCCGGGTGGCCGATGGACTCGATGACCTACGGCGGCGGCTTCATGTACCACCTCGAGGACAACAAGGTCACGCTCGGCCTCGTCGTCGGCCTCGACTACACCAATCCGTGGCTGAGCCCGTTCGAGGAAATGCAGCGCTGGAAGACGCACCCGCGCATTAAGGATTTTCTCGAGGGCGGCAAGCGCATCGGCTACGGCGCCCGCGCGATCACCGCGGGGGGCTTGCTGAGCCTGCCGAAGACGGTGTTCCCGGGCGGCGCGCTGATCGGCTGCGAAGCCGGCTACCTGAACGCCGCGCGCATCAAGGGCAGCCATGCCGCGATCAAGACCGGCATGCTCGCGGCCGAGGCCGCCTTCAACGCCATCGTCGCCGGCCGCCAGCACGACGTGCTGAACGCCTACCCGGCCGCCTTCAAGAACAGCTGGCTGCACGCCGAGCTGAATCAGTCGCGCAACTTCAAGCAGTGGTTCAAGAAGGGCGTGTACGTCGGCTCCTTCATGACCGGCATCGAGCAGTGGCTGCTGCCGTTGATGGGCGTGCGTTCGCCGCCGTGGACGATCCACCGCACCGAGCCCGACCACGCCCGCCTGAAGCCCGCCGCCGAGTGCCCGCAGATCACCTACCCGAAGCCGGACGGCGTGATCACCTTCGACCGGCTGTCGAGCGTGTTCATCAGCAACACCAACCACAACGAGCATCAGCTGGCGCACCTGACGCTGAAGGACGCGAGCGTGCCGGTCGCGATCAACCTCGCAAAGTACGCCGGCCCGGAAAGCCGCTACTGCCCCGCGGGCGTGTACGAGTTCGTGAAGGCCACTGACAGTGAGGGAAATGAGATCGACCGTCTGCAGATCAATGCGCAGAACTGCGTTCACTGCAAGACCTGCGACAT
>JBDUAG010000456.1:0-3796 GCA_040004785.1 Burkholderiales bacterium
GTTCCAACTGGGCCTCTTTACGCCGGGGCCGCCGGCAGTCGACGCGGCGACGGCGCAGGCGATGCGCGCGATGGTGGCCAAGGGCGCGATGCCGCCGCTGGTGCTGACGGTCACCGACTGTCGCTCCGCGTACGACGCGATGCTCGCCGCAGGCGTCGAGTTCACGCAGGAGCCGATCAATCGCTACGGCACCGTGGACGCCGGTTTCCGCGATCCCTCGGGCAACGGCTGGAAGATGATCCAGTCAAAAGGCTGACGGGGTCGCTATGCACTGGAACCACTGGATCCGGCAGAGCCACAGATGGCTGTCCATCATCTTTACGCTCACCGTTGTCGCGAACTTCGTCGTGCGGACTCAAGGCGAGCCGCCCGCATGGGTCACCTACTCGCCGCTGCCACCGCTGTTCCTGATGCTGCTCAGCGGGCTGTACATGTTTGCGTTGCCCTATGTCGGCCGTCGCAGCGTTGGGGAAAGGCCAATGCGGTAGCGCGATCAGCAGTGGCGGCTTACCAGCCATTCCGCGTACTCACACTCCAGGCCAAGTTGAGCACGGCCAAGCAATCTGCATCCGTCACCCCGCTCAGAACCCGAGCTCCTCCTGTGAACACCCCTGCGCCTGTTCGCATGCGCGGCGGAAGTCGTAGGGCACCTCGTCTGCGCAGTCGGGCCAGTGGCCGCTGGTGAGCCAGAACGCCACGAGCCCGAGCCGGGCGCACAGGCGTGGAAACCGCCAGTCGTTGCGCAGCTCGGGCATGCTGGCCTGGAACAGCAGCGCGGTGCGGTAGCCATCGGGGCCCATGAGGTCGGTGCTGGCGCCGGCAGGGCCGAGGCGCGAACTCTCGGCCGCACGATAGGCTTCGTCGACCATCCCGAGGTGGGCCGCGTACACGAGGCGCGCCACGTCGACACCGCCGGTGATGGCCACGTGCGCCTCGAATTCGGCGCGCCAGGCGCCGATGCTCTCGGGCGTCGGGTCGCGCTTCGCACGAACGAAGGGGATGGTGTCCTGGAACTCGCGCAGCGGCCGTGTGGCGGCCAGGGCGAGCAGTCGGTCCACCGCCTCCCAGTTCTGCAGGAAGGCGTGGGCCCGCAGCAGGCTCGAGATCGGAAAGCTCATGCTCGGCATCCGCGCGACGAGATCCTCGTACACCGGCACCGCCTCGGCCACATGCCCGGTCGCCATGCGCGCCAGCGCGACCAGGTTGGCCGACATCGGATCGAGCGCGTCCAGGCGGTAGACCTGCTCGGCCTCGGCCAGGCTGTCGCGCAGCCGGCCGGTCAGGCGCAGCAACCAGCTGATGTAGCGCCGGCCTTCGCCGGAGCCCGGCGCCCGGCGCAGCCGCTCGAGATCGTCTTCGATCTCGGCGAATCGGCCGAACGGCGGCACGACGAAGCAGCGCGCCACGAGCGCGTCGTTGTTCTGCGGATCGCGGGCCAGGGCGTGCGCCGCCTCCCGCTCCACGTTCGCCGCGCTGGCCGCACGCTCGGCGAAGGGCAGGTACATGTGCAGGAAGCTGCGCACGTAGGCCAGGCGCGCCCAGGCCTCCACGAAGTGCGGTGCGCGCTGCGTCACGACTTCGAGCACGCCAACGCTCGTGCGCAGTTCGTCAGGGGCGTAGGACCTGGGGCTGGACCGCAGATACAGGTCGTAGACGGCGGGCTCGACAGCGCTCGTGGAGACGCCCGAGAATCGGTAGTCGAGCGCGTGCGCGATGCTCTCGGCGATCTCGTCCTGTACCTGGAACATGCCTTCCAGCGCGCGGTCATAGCGGTCGGACCACAGCGTCGTGCCGGTGGCCGCGTCCATCAGGTGCGCGCTGATGCGCACGTGCCCGGCCTCGCGCCGGATGGATCCGTCGAGCACGTAGCTGCAGTTCAGGCGCTGCGCAGCCTCGGCCTTGCGTTCGCCGCGGAACTGGAAGCTCGTGGTGCGGCTGATTACGCGCAGCCCGGTGCCGCGCGCCAGGCGCTGGATGATGTCCTCGCTGACGCCGTCGGAGAAGAACTGCATCTCGGCATCGCTCGACAGGTTGTCGAAGGCGAGCACGGCGATCACGGGGCGTTCGCTCGAGGTCGACGCCTCCGCAGAGGCCACGTGCGCGACGGCCGCGTCTTGCAGCGGCAGGGTGAATCGGTAGCCGCGTCCAGCCACGGTGGCGATGGCGCCTGGGCCCAGCGCCTTGCGCAGCGACGAGATCTGCACGGACAGGTTGTTGTCCTCCACCACCACACCTGGCCAGACGCGTGCGATCAGTTCGTCCTTGCCGACCACGCGGTCGCGATGCTCGATCAGCGTCAGCAGCAGGTCGAAGGCGCGGGCGCCCAACGCGACCGGCTCGCCCCGGGCCAGCACGCGGCGTTCGGCTGGCCGGATCTCGAAACCTTCTGCCCTGATGGCCGTGCTCAAGCGCGCGCTCCTCTGTGGCACGGGATTGTGCGCCGCGCCGCACGGCGCGCTTAGGAACGTTTCACATCTGCTTCAAGACATGGCGCCCTGCCGGCGCGCACAGTGCCTTCACCCCAACCCGTCAAGGAGAGCGCGTCATGAGTCACTCAGCCATCAAGATCGGCCTCGTCACCGACCAGACCGGTCCGCTGTCATTCCTCGGCATCGCCAACGCCAACATCGCCCGCCTGGTGGTCGACGACATCAATGCCGCCGGCGGCCTGCTCGGACGGCCCGTGGAGCTGATCACCGAGGACAGCGCCACCGACGACACGGTGGCCGCCGCCAAGGCCGCGAAGCTGGTCCAGGACGATCATGTGGACGTGATCCTCGGCGGCATCTACAGCTCGACGCGGCTGGCCATCAAGGGCCCCGCCGTCATGCAGGGCCGAACGCTCTACATCTACCCCGAGCAGTACGAGGGCGAGGAGAGCCACCCCTTGATCTTCTGCACCGGCCCAGTGCCGACACAGCAGGTCGATTCACTGATCCCCTGGCTGATGAAGCACACCGATGCGCGCAGGTTCTACCTGCCGTCGGCCGACTACATCTGGCCGCACGTGATGAACAAGCGTGTGCGCGCCGCGGTCACGGCGCACGGCGGCGCGATCGTCGGCGAGGAGTACTTCCCGGTCGATCACGGCGACTACCGCGAGACCGTGCGCAAGATCATGGCCAGCAACGCGCAGGTGGTGTTCAACACCACGGTGCCGCCGGGCGTGGCGCCGTTCCTGCGGCAACTGCACGAGGCCGGTTTCACGCAGCGCGGTGGCCGCGTCGTCTGCAGCTACTTCGAGGAGAACTTCGCGAGCCTGCTGCCGGCCGAGCATGTCGAAGGCATCTACAGCTGCCTGGACTACTACCAGACCGTGACCGACCCCTTCAGCCAGGCGCTGCTGCGGCGCTACGACGCGCGTTTCCCGGGCAGCGCCAAGTTCACCGCGGGCAGTGCCAGCACCGGGCTGTACCGCGGCCTGAAGCTGTGGGAGGGCGCCGTCCGCGAGGCCGGCACGCTGGCCCAGGCGGCCGTGCTCCGCGCGCTCGACCACGCCCGCATTGCCGAAGGCCCGGGCGGCCCGGCCGAGATGGTTCCCGGTCAACATCACCTGCGCATGAACATGTACATTGCCCAGGTTCAGAGCGGGCGCATGCAGGTCGTCGAGAACCTCGGTGCGATCGATCCCGACGAACGTGTGCAAGCTGCCCAATGAGCCTGGAGGAACGCGATGAAGCTCTACTACCACCCCGCTTCCACGGCCAGCCGGCCCGTCCTGCTCTTCGCCGCCGAGGCCAGCATCCCGCTCGAGCTGCAGCTGGTCGACATCTTCAAGGGCGAACACCGGCAGCCG
>JBDUAG010000457.1:0-3791 GCA_040004785.1 Burkholderiales bacterium
CGAAGTCGCGTTGCAGGAACCACCAGCTGTAGCCTTCGCGGGCCCGGACGAAAACTGCGAGGTTGTGCTTGTCGAGCGCTTCCATCGGCGGGATCGTCTCGGTGCTCAGGCGCTGCTCGATCGTGGTTTCGCCCGTGGTCTTGTCGACCACGATCGGGATGCCGACGACTTGGTGCAGCGCGCCGTGCGCGAGGACAGCGAGTGCGCTGATGATGGCGACGAGGACGCCGACACCGCCGACGATCCAGCCCCGGCGTTCCGAGCGTTGCAGCAGCAGGGCGCGATCGAGCTCCCAGGAGCGATTCGCCGCGAAAGCCTCGACTGGCTCGACGGATGGACTGTCGGCGCGCACGGCGGCAACAGGCGCGTTCATGGTGTCCGCCTCCTTCGAATGCTCAGTGCAGGTAGTCCGAGATCTTCCCGGTGCGGTTCAGCATTTCGGCCTGGCGCTCGCGGTCTCGTGAGCGTGCGATGCGCTCTTCGCTGTCGGCCATGCCGACGAGCATCTGAACTTGCGACATCTCGTGCGCGAGCATCGCGTTCTCGGCGCCGACGCGAGCCTGGATCTCGAGGATGGCCTTCTGATCGCTGGTGCCGTTGATCTGGGTCATCAGCGACTTGATCTGGTCGAGTCGGCCGGACGCGGCCTTCATGGCATCTTGCAGGAGGCCTTTTTGCTGATAAGGCTGCGCGAGTGAAGCCTGGCACTCGGTGCGAGCGCTGCCGGCGCGATCGAGGCAGTTGTAGAGCATCTGCGCATCGCGCAGCGTCTTCGACGTCGCGGTCAGGCCGCCGTAGCCGGAGGTGTCGATCGCGTTGACCATGGTGTACGCGTTCGCCGGGACGTAGTTTCTCAAGGCCGAACTGTCGAACACGTTGCCGAGGTTGCGCGTGCCGTTGATGCTTGAGAGCTGCTGCTGCAGGGCTGCGATCTGTTCGACCTGGTTGGCAATCTTCGTGATGTCGTTGAGCACCTGCGTGATGGTCTGAATCAGGTTTGCGATGTCGATCACAGGGATGCCCTGTGCCTGAGTGGGCGTGCTGAGCGTCGTCAGCGGTACGGCTACCGCAAAGGCGATCGAGGCGAGGCGAAAGCGAGTCTTCATGGAGTGCTCCTGGGGAGGGGTGGATCAACTGCGGCCGCGCATCGCGGCCATTCGGTAGGCGGCGGTACGAACGCCGGTGTAAGCGCCGCGCGCGACCGCGCCGGCACCTGTGGCCATGGTTCCGGCGAAGCGGGCGCCGGCAGTTGCTGCGGAGCGGGTCGCTTGGCCTGCGGCGTAGGGCAGGCCAGCGCCGGCACGGACGACGCCGCCGGCAGCGGCTGCCCCAGCGGCGGATGAGCCACCTGATCGGGTGGCGCGCAGGCCGGCGACCATCATCGCGTTCTGGACCATCTGGATGCCCTGCTGGACCGCGGCCCCGCCGGTCAGGGCTGAGGCGAGGCTCGGCGCCTGGAAACAAATGATTGCCATGACGATCATGAGCACGCAGTAGCGGGTGGCTTCACCGAGGACGTTCAGAGTCGATCCGAGGAAGCCGCCTGCGCCTTGTATGCCGATGAACATCTCCCGCCCGAGGTAGGCACTCATGCCCAAAGCGAAGAAGGCGAACCAGGTCAACACGACCGCGTTCAGAAGCATCGAGAGCCAGCTGTCGAAGAATCGCTGCGTCGGCTTCCAAGCCAAGCAGAAAACGAAGATCGGGCCTACGGCGATGATGAAAGTCAGGAACACCGTCGAGAGCGTCACGACGAACACCGCTACGCAGAGGAACGCCACTGAACCGATCGAGAAGATCCCCGCCGCGAGAAACAGATCCAGCCGAGTGATCCCAGCGTCAACCATGATGTCCGCCACCTGCTTGCTCGCGTTGTCGTTGAACTCGTCGAGAAGCTGGTACGGCGACGTCACGGTGGTCGCGGGAGAGCCTGCGGGAAGAAATGTCGTAGCGACGCCGGTCGCCAGGCTCGTGGCGGCATCGGATACGTTGCTGACATAGAAAGCCGACTGCAGCGCGAACGCGAGCACGAGTCCGATCTTGCTGACCTTCCAGACGAAGCTCGGTACGGTCTCGGAGACTTCGTTACGTAAGACGGCCCAGCCGTAGAGGATCACCCAGAGAGTCATGGCGGTGAGCGCGATCGGTGTGATCGCCGCCATCAGCGATGACACGACCCCGAGCACATAGGTGCTCAGAATGGTCGTGAGCTTGCCGCCAAGCCAAGTGAACATGTCGGTGTCCTCGCTTTTACTGGACTGCGTCGAACGGAAGGTTCGCTGGTGGTCGAGCGAAGACCGGCGTGCACTTGCTGGTGAGGTCTGGGTACTGACACTGCTTCCACTCGTTGTTCTGCTTGACGACCCAGACCCGGGCGAGCTTCTGCGACCCGTAGGTCGATGTGCGGCAGCTACCGGCACGCGCCCATGGCTCAGTACATTCCGCGATTCCTGAATTCGTCTCGACCATCCGCCAGGCGCCCGCGTGACACTTCGCGTTCGCCTCGCAGACCTTGCTCACCGATGAGGGGACCGGCGGCGTCTCGACCTTTTTGCCGGATTGAACGGCTTCGTTGCCTTTGACGTACTGGGCTTGGATCGGGAGGCTGAAGAGGGTGCTCGTCGCGAAGACGAGGGTGGCGATGGCTTTCATGGGACGCTCCTTTGCGGCTTGGATTTGCGCTCGCGAACCGCATCCAGGAGCAGAGGGAGCCAGGCCTTGGGGTCGTCACCCACGCGTTCCCGGATGCCGTCGAGCAATGCGACGTTATCCGTGGTTGCGGACAACACGGTAACTAAGTCCTCCAAGCCGGAAAGGTCCAGCTCGCAGATCGCGCTGCTGTTTCCCTGCTTGACCATGAAGCTTCGGCCGCCGCGCGCGCTGAGGCTCTTGACGATGTCGTACTCGGCTTCCGTCAACCCGAAACCTTCGACGTATTCCTCGCGCATCGCCTCCGGATTGGCGAGGAAGATCTTAGTCACGCTCTGTTCGACCATGGTCCGGCCGATCGAGTGGCGGAGCACGTCGGACGGGCTCTGTGTGTCGAAGATGCCCAACCCGTTCTGTTTGCGGATCGTCTTCTGCTTCTGCTTGGCAAAGTCGCTGAAGATCTCGTTGTCGAGGGCCTTCCAGAACTCGGAGATGACGTAGATCAGCCGCTCGCCATTGACGAGTTCACCCATCACGTCGAGCAGGTACATCATGATCGGCGTGCGCACTTCCGGCAGATCCAGGAACTCGGTCGTGTCGAAGCCGATCGCGGTCGCGTCCATCAGGTCCGTTAGGCGGTCGTCCGCTTCGTCGAAGACCCAGCCGAGTGCGCCGCCCTTGCACCAGCGGCCGAGTCGCTCGTAGAGGCTGTTCTCGCCCGCCTTGGGCAGGTTCTGCCGCACGGTCGAGAAGCGGCGCAGGTGCTTCGGCATCATCGCGACCGATCGCACCGCATCGGCGATCGCTCGTTCGTCGGCCGGGAGAAGCGGCAACGTCGCTGTCTGGATGCAGGTGCGCACCAGTTGCTCCCAAAACTGGACCCGCGCCGGCGTCGGATCGCGTTGCAGCGGATTGCAGCCCGTCGGCTTGCCGGCCTCCAGCGTGAAGTACCGGCCGCCGAGTGCGCGCAGTGCAATCTCGCTGCCACGGTCCAGGTCGAACAGGACAAGGCGCGGGGCCGGGCTCCACTTGCGGGTCAAGGCCAGCAAGAGCATCACGAGCGTCGTCTTGCCGACGCCGGTCGAGCCGATGATCAGGGTGTTGCCCGGGTGCTTCTTGTCGGCGGAGTCTTCGTCGTCGGG
>JBDUAG010000458.1:0-3788 GCA_040004785.1 Burkholderiales bacterium
TCGGCTCGGTCGACGGCGACAACGCCGCGGCGATGCGCTACACCGAGATCCGCCTCGCCAAGATCGCGCACGAGATGCTCGCCGATCTCGACAAGGAGACGGTGAACTTCGGCCCGAACTACGACGGCAGCGAGCACGAGCCGCTCGTCATGCCGTCGAAGCTGCCGAACCTGCTCGTCAACGGCTCGGGCGGCATCGCGGTCGGCATGGCGACGAACATCCCGCCGCACAACCTGAACGAAGTCGTCGACGCCTGCCATCACCTGCTGCGCAACCCGGGCGCGACGGTCGACGAACTGATGGAGATCATCCCGGCGCCCGACTTCCCGACCGCCGGCATCATCTACGGCCTCACCGGCGTGCGCGACGGCTACCGCACCGGGCGCGGCAAGGTGATCATGCGTGCCAAGTGCCACTTCGAGGACATCGACAGGGGCCAGCGCCAGGCGATCATCGTTGACGAGATCCCCTACCAGGTCAACAAGAAGACGCTGCAGGAGCGCATGGCCGAACTGGTGCACGAGAAGAAGCTCGAAGGCATCAGCCACATTCAGGACGAGTCCGACAAGTCGGGCATGCGCCTGGTGATCGAACTCAAGCGCGGCGAAGTGCCCGAGGTCGTGCTCAACAATCTCTACAAGCAGACGCAGTTGCAGGACACGTTCGGCATGAACATGGTGGCGCTGATCGACGGTCAGCCGCGGCTCTGCAACCTGAAGGACCTGATCGAGGTGTTCCTCGAACACCGGCGCGAAGTCGTGACGCGGCGCACCGTGTTCGAGCTGCGCAAGGCGCGCGAACGCGGCCACGTGCTCGAAGGCCTCGCGGTGGCGCTGGCCAACATCGACGAGTTCATCGCGACCATCAAGGCCTCGCCGACACCGCCGGTGGCGAAGGCCGCGCTGATGAGCAAGAGTTGGGATTCGTCGATGGTGCGCGAAATGCTCTCGCGCGTCGGCGGCGACAACCCGGGTGGCATGCAGGCCTATCGGCCCGAAGGCCTGCCGAAGGAATTCGGCATTCAGCCCGATGGTCTGTACCGCCTGTCCGATGACCAGGCCGGCGAAATCCTGCAGATGCGCCTGCAGCGCCTGACCGGGCTGGAGCAGGACAAGATCATCGGCGAGTACAAGGATGTGATGGTGCAGATCACCGATCTGCTCGACATCCTCGCCACGCCCTCGCGCGTCACGACCATCATTTCCGACGAGCTCGCCGCGATCAAGGCAGAGTTCGGGCAAACCAAGGTCGGCGCGCGCCGCAGCACCATCGAGCACAACGCGATGGATCTGGGCACCGAGGACCTGATCACGCCGACCGACATGGTCGTGACGCTCTCGCACACCGGCTACATCAAGAGCCAGGCGCTCAGCGAATACCGCGCGCAGAAGCGCGGCGGCCGCGGCAAGCAGGCGACGCAGACCAAGGAAGACGACTGGATCGAGCAGCTCTTCATCGCCAACACGCACGACTACATCCTGTGCTTCACGAACCGCGGCCGCGTCTACTGGCTCAAGGTCTGGGAAGTGCCGCAGGGCACGCGCAATTCGCGCGGCCGGCCGATCGTCAACATGTTCCCGCTGCAGCCTGGCGAGAAGGTCAATGTGGTGCTGCCGCTGACGAACAGCTTCCGCAGCTTCCCGGCCGACCACTATGTGTTCATGGCGACGGCGCAGGGCGTGGTCAAGAAGACGTCGCTGGATGAGTTCAGCAACCCGCGCAAGGCCGGCATCATCGCCGTCGATCTCGACGAGGGCGATTTCCTGATCGGCGCCGCGCTCACCGACGGCAAGCATGACGTGATGCTGTTCAGCGACGGCGGCAAGGCGGTGCGCTTCGACGAGGAAGACGTGCGCCCGATGGGCCGCGGCGCCCGCGGCGTGCGCGGCATGGCGCTCGACGATGGTGTCAGCGTGATCGCCATGCTCGTTGCCGAAGATGAAACCCAGAGTGTGCTGACCGCCACCGAAAATGGCTACGGAAAACGCACCAGCATCGTCGAGTACACGCGCCATGGCCGCGGTACCAAGGGGATGATCGCGATCCAGCAGACCGAGCGCAACGGCAAGGTTGTCGCAGCCACGCTGGTGCGCGCCGACGATGAGATCATGCTGATCACCGACAAGGGCGTTCTGGTGCGCACGCGCGTCGCCGAGATCCGCGAGATGGGCCGCGCGACGCAAGGCGTCACCCTGATCGCGTTGGACGAAGGAACGCAGCTCAGCGGTCTGCAGCGCATCGTCGAAAATGACGCGAATGCCGATGCCGGCAGCGAAGCCCCTGACACGACCGGCGACGACGGCCTGCCCGCCGAGGAGAACCCCTGATGAAGTCCCTGATCGCCGCGGCGCTGCTCGCCAGCGCCGCGATCGCACACGCCCAAACGGCGGCCTCGGCCCCTGCCCCTTCTTCGCCGGCCAAGAAGGAGCTGGTGGCAAAGGCGCTCACGCTGCAGCAGCCGATCTTCGAGAGCATTGCGCGGGAGGTCGTCATGCGGCCTGCGCTGCAAATCGGGCAGGCCGCCGGCAACGCCATGCAGAACGTGCCGCCAGAGAAGCGCGAAGCGCTCAGCAAGAGCATCGATGCCGACATCCGCAAGTACATCGACGACGCCTTCGCACTGCTGCGAGAGCGCGCGATCAAGCTCGCCCCCAGCACCGTCGGGCCGATCATCGAAGAGAAGATGACCGAGGACGAACTCAAGCAGTTGGTCACCTGGCTGGATTCGTCGGCCGCGAAGAAGTACCAGCAGATCGGTGGCGACCTGCAGCAGGCGATGGGCCAGAAGCTGGTGGCCGAAGCCGGCCCGCTGCTGACGCCGAAGGTGCAGGCCCTCGAAGCCAAGGTTCGCGCCAGCCTCGGCCTGCCGAACCCGGCCGCCGTGGGCGCGAGCGCGCCGCCGGCGAAGGCGGCCGCCCCGAAAAAGGCCGCAAGCAAGTGACGTGCGATTGATGGCGTGCCCGTGCTGCGTGCGAGAATTTGACCCACGCCATGGCTGAGTCCGTTTCCACATCCTCCGCGCCCGATCTGCTGGCGTTTCGCACGCAGATCGACGGTATCGACCGCGAGTTGCTCGCGCTGCTGAATCGCCGCGCCGCGCTGGCGCAGCAGGTCGGCGAGCTGAAGAAGCGCGAGGGCTCGGTGGCCTTCCGGCCCGAACGCGAGGCTCAGGTCATCGATGGCCTGAAGGCTGGCAACCCCGGCCCGTTGAAGGCCGATAGCGTCGCCCCGATCTGGCGCGAGATCATGTCGGCCTGCCGCGCGCTCGAAACGCCCACCCGAGTCGCCTACCTGGGCCCGGCGGGCACCTTCAGCGAGGAGGCTGCGCTGGGCTTCTTTGGCTCCAGCATCGTCAAGGTGCCGTGCGCGAACTTCGATGAGGTGCTCCACGCGACCAGTGCGGGCTCGGCCGACTTCGGTGTCGTGCCGGTCGAGAACTCGAGCGAGGGAGTCGTGACTCGCTCGCTCGACCTCTTCCTCACGACGCCACTGTTCATCATCGGCGAGACCAGCCTCTATGTGCGCCACCAGCTCGTGCGGCGCGAGAACTCGCTGGCGGAGATCCAAGCGGTTTGCGCGCACCCGCAGGCACTGGCGCAATGCCACGGGTGGCTCAGCAATCACCTGCCGAACGTGGAACGGCGACCGGTCTCGAGCAATGCCGAAGGCGCGCGGCTGGCGAGTCTGGATGGCTCTGTCGCAGGCATCGCGAGCGAGCGTGCCGCGAGCGAGTTCGGTCTGCACATCGTGGCGCCGGCGATTCAGGACGACGCGCACAACCGCACCCG
>JBDUAG010000042.1:0-12766 GCA_040004785.1 Burkholderiales bacterium
TGCACCCTGCGCAAGCGCTGGAACGGGCGCGACACCGTTCGTGGATGGAGTTCGGATCTGCCTTGCTGAACACGATCGGGGCCTTCTACAACGCCGGCGACGCAGCGGCGCTCGCTGCTCGTGCGAGCGAGATCCGTTCACGCCTTGCTCCACTCGAGTCCGTTCTGGGGCTGGGTCCGTACTTTGCGGGTCCGGAGTTCAGCATCGTCGATGCGGTTTTCGGGCCGGTCTTTCGATACTTCGACGGGTTCGAGACCATCGAGGACTTCGGGTTCTTCGACGGACTGACCAAGCTTGCCGCCTGGCGTGATGCACTCTCACGACGCGACTCGGTCAGGCGAGCGGTACGCCCGGACTATCCCGAACTGTTGAAGCAATTTCTTAGCGACCGCAGATCCGAGTTGTCGAACCGGATGGCGACTGCAGCTGCAACGTAACCGCGTCGACGCAACTTGCCGATTCGCACCGATCGTGTCTATTGAGTGGCGTCTTTGGCCTCACCGGCCGCGCGTCGCTCGGTCGTGTGGCGCCCAACGTGCCGCGCATTCGCGGCACGTTGGAGCGAGGGCAATTGCCCTGTGGCTACGGCATCAGCGCAATTTGGAGGCTACCGAAGCGGCCCCTTCGCGCCAAATCGCATCATGGATTGCCCTGCCCAGAGAGGAGCACCAGTCCGTAGTGCACTCGTCCTTCATGGGGCTGATGCCTGAAGTCCAGCGACGCGACGAAGCTGTGACCCGGAAGCAGCACGCCACCAGGCACAAACACTCGCAAGTAAGGTTCACCAGTGCTCGTGACCCCACTGGCATTCTCCAGCCGCTCTCGACGCGAGAGGCCTCGGGCGACCATGAGCACGTGCGTGTCGATGATTGCCGTGCTGTTGTTCGTGATCCGGTAGACGTCCCGCTGACGGCCACCGCCGAGGGTGTCGGAATTGACTAGGGCCACATGCGCCTGAGAAGTCACGTCGAGGAACTCGAGGCCTTGGTCCCGACGCGACAACGGGTCGTTGTTGTCGACGGCCAAACCGCTGAGCATCAAGCCATCCTTGGCGCCCAGGGCGGCGAGATCCAGCCGGTGCTTCGAGTAGGTCAGGTCACGCTCGTTCGGTTGCAAGGTGTCCGTGGGGGACCTGCGATCGTATTTCGCGAACCCGGCGTCGTACAGACCGTTTTCCAGGAAGTCGGCGAGATCGTCGACTTCCCTTTCCGACAGACCCAGCCCTCTCGGGTAACCCGGTCCACGGGGATGCGTGAAACGGGTCGAGAGCGTGGACGCCGCTCCGGCAGTGGAATCCTGGGGCACGCCGGCGTTGAAGTATTCGACCACGTCGCGGACCTTGGTGAACGAGCCGTTGTGGAAGAAGTTCCGCCCGTCCTTAAGCTGACGCAGGGTCAGCGTGCGGAACCTGAAGGCGTGGTCCGGGTTGTGGGTGATCTCCTGCCGCCCGGTGTCCTCGGCGTGGTACGGAAAGCCGTCCTTGCCCAGCTTGCTGGGGTCGAGACGGCCTCTGACCAATGCATTGAGCGCCTGGACCGGGTGGTCGCCGATGCCGACGTTGATGAAGTTCTCCTCGACGAAGCGTCCGATGCCGGCAACATCGGGATCGTTGGCCTGCTTGTTAAGCATGGGGCCGCTGTGGCAGCTGAAGCAACCGGCACCGCCTTGCCTCTCGGTCGCCGGCGTGAAGAACAGACGCGCACCGCGGCGTTGCGCCGGAGTCAGCGCGTCGCCGTCACCGGCAATGAAGCGGTCGAACGGCGTATTCCGGGTGACCACCGTGCGCAGGAAGGTCGCCTGCGCCCGGAACTCGGTGACGTCGTTCACGAGCTTCGTCAGGTCGTTCGAGGCATCGGCCTCAGCGGCTTCGACCGGGAAGGCATCGCGGAACAGCTTCACGAAAGCCGGGATCTTCATTAGCTCCGCCGACTGGAAGCCCAGCATGCGGTGGGCGTCGAGCAGTAGCAGCGTGAGGTTCTCACCGGCCGGGTCGCCGAACGGGTTGAGCGAGCCCACCGTAGCCTGAGGCTCGCCGCCCAAGCCGCCGAGGAGCAGCCGATTGTTGAACGCGAAGCCGATCACGGACGGCGACATGCGCCCGACGCTGTCCAGCTGGTCGAGCCGGCCGGTCGCGAGCAGGGCTTCCGGGGCCGGCTGGTGATAGAAGGGAGCCGGCGTGGCGACCACGCGCTGGCCGCCGATGATGTCGATTTCTGTCAGCGTCGGGAGCGCATCGACCAGCGCGTCGCCGGGGAAGAGGGGCGCACTGCGCAGCTTCGTGAGAATCGACTGGACCCGCCGGCGCGGGACGAACTTGCCGTCCGCGTCGATGTACCCGCGCCCTTCGGCGCCGACGTGCAGGTTGATCTGCTGGCCGGCCTTGCCCGCTGCCTCGCCGAAGTGGCAGCTGCCGCACGATCCGGTTTGTTTCGTCGCATTGACTACCGCCTGGACCTGTGGATTGGTGGCGTTCACTGTTCCGCCGAAAGCTGTCCCCGCGGGCAGGTCAACTGGCTGTCCTTGGTTGATGTTGATGCGGGCCGTGCGAACCGGATCGTGGAAGAGCAACTTCCCGAGGTATCGCTTTGCCTCCGTGGTCTGGTAGCGATAGTTCACGGTCCCATCCGGCTGGCGCGGCACAGGGATGTCGGCATCCGTCGCCGGAACCTTGAGCTTGTCGATGCCCCCGACCTGCTGGGCGATGAAATGGCGCAACTGACCAGGGTGCTCCCCACTGTCCGCAGCGACCGCAGCGCACATCAGTGACAGCGACGCAGCGATCGCTACACGGAACGCGCCGGAGCTGAGCGACAGCCGGCGTCGCGGCGAAGGGTCTCGTCCTTGATTTGCGAGCAACTTCAATTGCTCGTTTGGTCCGTGCTTCATGTTCATGTGCGTCCGAAGGTTGAGGTTGATTGCGACTCGAGGTGGTCGACCCATGTGTCGGCACCTGGCGGTACGTTGCGCTGAACCCATCACGAATCAGTCACACAGCAATCAAGTTTTGGTTTCACGTGCAAGATGGATCTGTGGATCTCGTAGGTGTGTCCGATCGCGCGGTCACCGCATTCGCTGGCGTTTCGAACGCTCTGCGCGCGTTGTCCGGAGGCACCTTGACCTCGAGAAGTGCCTGGGTGGTGGTGTGTACACCCGGAAGTCGACGGAGGCTCGCGCCGCTGGCAAGGCGACGAGTGCAAGGCGCAAGTACACGCTCTGTTTGCAAGCCAGGTTCGCAGGGACCTCTACGACGCGTCAACCGTCGTCGACAACGCAGTGGGCAGATTCATCTGCCCACTGAAGACAGTGCGGCGCTGGCAATCGAGCTTGCAGAGAAACCGATGCCGAGCATCAGGGGTGACGTTGCCATCCGCGGTGGACAGCAGCTGAGCAAATTCGACGGCCGAGGCAAGAGCGCCGACGCTATCTGGACGCTGGACTGATGTTCGCATTCAGGTGGAACGCGTTGTCCGGATCGTATTGGGCCTTGATGCGCGCGAGCCGCTGGTACTTGTCCTGCCCATACGTCGCGCGAATGCGCGCCTCGTCTGCTTCCACCATGAAGTTCACGTAGCCGCCCGAGCCAGTCGCGTGGGGTCGCATCGCAGACCAGAACTCCCGAACCCACGTTCGGTCCGCCTCGTAGGTCTGGCGATCCGACGCTGCCGCCTCGATGTTGAAGACATAGCCGGTGGCACGACTGCCGCCAAAGGCGGTGCCGCTGTCGCTCGCAACTCGATACGCACCGGACAATGTGAAGGTCGGACAGAACGACAACGGCGAAGTCTTTCTCGGTACGTGCTCGCCGATCACCGCGATCGCGGCGTCCGAAAGCTCGTCCAGATAGAGCGCCTTCTCATAGCCCAGCGTTCCCCAGGTCGCAAATTCGTTGAACATCTGCTGTAGTGCAACAAACGGCATCGGTGTCACAAGCTCGAAGAGCGGCGTGACGGCCTCGCGTATCGGCGCGATGGCCCGCAGATGTTCTTCATCTGATCCGAAACCCACCACCAACAGCGCGTGCCCGATGCGACCCCGATACTCCTCGGGAACAAACGGCGCGGGCGGCGCGCTCAGGCCGATGGCAAGAAACGCGGTCGTGCCTGCAGGCGTCTGCTTCACATAGTCGCGCGCGAACTGAAGCGCGCGCGCGCCGTCGTCGAGAGCAAAGAAGAAGAGACCGAGATGGATCATCGGACCGACCGGGTGGAGTGCGAACTCGAACGACGTCACCACGCCGAAATTGCCGCCACCACCGCGCAGCCCCCAGAACAGGTCAGGATGCTCCGTCGTAGAGGCGCGCAGGATGCGGAAGTCGGCAGTCACCACCTCGGCGCCGACGAGGTTGTCGCAGGACAGTCCGGCCAGTGCCGTTAGCCAGCCGATCCCACCGCCCAGCGTCAGGCCGGCGATGCCGGTATGGCTGATGAAGCCACCAGGGGTCGCCAGGCCGTGCTGCTGCGTCGCCGCATCGACGTCTGCCCACGTCGCGCCACCGCCGCAGACCGCACGGCGCGCGTCCGGGTCGACGACCACACCGTTCATCGCACCCAGGTGGATCATCAGTCCGCCGTCGCAGACAGCGTGCCCGGCGTAGTTGTGCCCTCCGCCCCGCACCGAGAGCTCGAGACCCGCCTCGCGGGCGAAGCGGATTGCGTCGGCGACCTGATCAGACGTCTGGCAACAGGCGATGACTGCGGGCCTGCGATCGATGGCCCCGTTCCAGATTGCGCGAGCGGTCTCGTATTCGGGCTGGCCAGGGACCAAACACTGTCCGCGGAAATCTCTGCGGAAAGAATCGAGGCGGTCGTAGGGCTGACGCGTCATGATGGCACCTCCTGAAGTGACCCATTGGTCGCCACGGTACGACGTGGCTTACGCCGAATTTCGCGGAAACCAGCCCCTGTGCGCTGCGCATCGCGTCACTGCAATACGCGGCGCATCAAAGCAGGAACGGCCAGCTCACGTCCGACGAGCGACCTCGCGTGCAGATAGCCGTGACGCTCGCGCTCGTTGAGGGCACCGAGGTCGACGTAACCCTCAGCATCACAGGGGAACGTGTAACCGCGTCCGGGACGAAACAGTGAGTCGAATCGCAGCTCGTGGGTGAGGGAAGCGTGTGAGGCAATCGGTGATGTGTCCATGGATCGATCTCCGGGGGCGAATGCGGCACCCCTGTGGCAAAAGAATAGGCGGCTCGATCGCGGAAAGCGTCTCGCGACGGCGCTCGTTTCGTCACGAATCGATCACATGCCTTGTCACTCGCCACGGATGATTGAAAATGGTTTGAGGAGCACCCATTCCCATGAACGCCATCCCTGCACGCACGGCATTCGTCTTCGCTGGCGGCGGGAGCCTCGGTGCCGTGCAGGTGGGCATGCTGCATGCGCTGACGGAGCACAGCCTGCGACCCGACTTCGTGGTCGGCGCTTCCGCCGGTGCGATCAACGCTGCCTACTTCGCCGCCAATCCCACGGCCGACGGCGTGGCTGCGTTGGATCGACTCTGGTGCGGGCTGACGCGCCGTCAGGTCATGCCGATGCGCATGCGAGACCTGTTTCGCATCGCGACCCGGCGCGCCTACGTCGTTGATCCCTCGGCATTGCGTCGCCTGCTGGAGCGCCATCTTCCTTACCGCCTGCTGGAGCAGGCCGCAATACCGATGCACGTGGTCGCCACCGACATGGTGCTCGGCGAGGAGCGCTTGCTGTCGGTGGGCTCCGTCGTCGACGCCGTGATGGCGAGCGCGGCGATTCCGGGCGTGTTCCCGCCGGTGCGCATCGGCGGGCGTGATCTGATCGACGGAGGCGTGGCCAACAACACGCCGATCTCTTCGGCGCTGGCCCTCGGCGCCACTCGCGTTGTCGTGTTGCCCACCGGGTTTGCCTGTGCGCTTCGCACGATCCCGAAGAGCGCGGTCGGCCGCGCACTGCACGCGCTGTCATTGCTGGTGACACGCCAGCTTGTGAGCGACATCCAGCGATTTGGTGCCAGCGCAGCGTTGCACGTGGTGCCACCGCTGTGCCCGGTCGAGTCGTCGCCGTACGACTATTCGGCGAGCGCCTCACTCATCAGCCGGGCCCGCGAGACCACACGCGAGTGGATTCGCGGCGGCGGCCTCGATCGACCGCATGGCGTGCCGCACCAGATGACCGAACACAGCCACGCGCACTGACCGAACCGCTAGGCCAATGCGGTGAGCTGCGCCAGTCGCCTCACTGCGTGGTCACGCTCCATTTCGGCCCCAGCGCGCGCGAGAAAAATACGGTAGATCGGGTCCAACAACATCTCGTCACCGCGCGGTCTCGTGTCGAAGAACGCCAGGTGCCCCAACACGCGGCCATCGCTGGCGGTGATGGGCATGCCCAGGTAGGACTCGAGACCGGCTTCGCGCGGGAACATCCGCTCCAGGCCCTCGCGATGAAAGCAGCTACGACCCTCGTGGATGACGGCCTCGCACGGCGTGCCGGCGAGCACGAACTCGATGTTTTCGCGCAGATCGGTACCCGCTGTCCAGTAGGCGATCGTGCGCAGGCGTGTCGTGGGGTGATCGGCGCATTCGGTGATGAAAGCGCGGTCGACGCCCAGCGCACGCGCGAAGTGACGCACCATCGCCTGGAAGAAGTCCTCTCCGAACTTGCTTTCCGTGCCTTCTGCAATGGCATCGAGAATGGTCTGCATGCGTTTGACCCGGGTGATGTCGGTGTCCATGCCGACGATGCGGTAGGGCGCGCCGCTCTCGCGCCGAATCGCCACCGCCCGGGAGAGCACGCTGCGAATGCTGCCGTCCTTGTGCACCAGTCGCAGGTCCAGGTCGAATCGCGCCTCGTCGCCTGCGCTCGCCTGCAGGTGCTGCGCCAGAGCCAGTTCGAGCGTGGCGCGATCGTCGGGATGGACGCGCGCGAACCAACCCGCCTTGTCGTCGCCGATCTCGTGCGCGTCGTACCCGAGCATGCTCTTCCAGCGCGGCGAGAGGTGAACCGTGTTCGAGCCCAGATCCCATTCCCACATGCCGTCCTGGCTGCCGCGCAGCGCGAGCATGTAGCGCTCCTCGGCCGCGCGCAGATCTGCCTCCGCGGCGGCGCGTGCGGCCACACTGCGGGTGGACTCAACCCGGTGGGCCTGGCTCTCCTGGTCGTGTTGCGCGATTCGCGCGGTGAGCTGCGCCGCCTGCGCTCGCGTGCGGGCGGCGAGTGCCCAGATCAACAGCGCCGTGCAGCCAAGCGCCAACGCCACCGGAGCGCCTCCGGGGCGCAACAGACCCCAGACCAGTGCCAGTGCGAGCGCGACGAGCGGCGCCAGGATCGATGGGTGAAAGAGCATGCTGTGTTCCTTCGTCGAGATGTTGGTCATGCCGCGGCGCGTTCGGCCCGCGTGGCGAGCGGCAGGTCGAACTTCACCTGGGTTCCCTCGCCGGCGGTACTGCAGACTTCGAGTTCGCCGCCGTGCAGGCGTACGATGCGCCGCGCGATCGTCAGGCCGAGCCCGGCGTGGGTCGCGGCCCCGGCCACGCGTTCGATGCGATCGTAGCGGTCGAACAAGCCGGGCAAGTCCTCGGCAGCGATGCCCACGCCGCTGTCGCGCACGGCGAGGCGCGCACGTCCGGCGTCGCTCCCGATCTCGATCCGGACGAAGCCACCGGCGGGTGTGTGCCGAAGTGCATTCTCGACGAGGCTTTCCAGCGCCCGCTCGACCAGTGCGATGTCGGCGCATACGACGACAGACGACGGTCTCGTCAGCGACGAATCCGCGCCGGCCTTGAGGTCCACCTGGCGTCGGGTGGCGTCGGCGGCAAATTTCTGTGCGATGTCTTGCGTCAGTTCGGCCAGCGCGAAGTCTTCGGACAGAGGCTGTCTGTCGCCCGCGTCGAGTTCGGTCAGGTGAAACAGGTCGTCGACGAGGCGACCGAGCCGTTCGCACTGGCGCGCGGCGGTCTCGAGGTAGTTGCGTTCCTCGGCAGGCTCGAGCTGGCCGTGACGCAGCAGCAGCAGTTCGAGATACCCCTGCATCGCCGCCAGCGGCGTGCGCAGGTCGTGCGACACATTGGTCAGGAGTTCGCGTCGTTGCAGTGCCCCGCGTTCGAGCGAATCGATCTGGGCCACGATGCGCTCGGACATGCCCTCGACATGTGCGGCCAGCCGATCGATCTCGTCGCCACTGGCATCCGCGCCCGCGATGCGCACCGGTGACGTGAAGCCGGCCGCGGCGAACGCCTCGACGACGTCGCTCAGTCGCTTCAGGCGGCGTGTGTACAGGGCCGACACGCCCAGCACCGCGAGCAGCGTCACCACGATGCTGCCGATCAGCATGCCGCTCCACACGGCGATCCAGTCCACGGGCACGATCCTCAGTCTTGCCGATCGGCGAACTTGTAGCCCACTCCCCAGACCGTCTGGATGAAGTCGGGGTTGGCAGGGTCGCGTTCGATCTTGTTGCGCAGCCGGTTGATGTGCGAGTTCACGGTGTGCTCATAGCCGCTGTGGCTGTAACCCCAGACCTGGTCGAGCAACTGGGCGCGCGTGAAGACGCGCCCAGGGCTGCGTGCGAAGTAGGCCAACAGCTCGAACTCCTTGGCGGTCAGCTCCACGGCCTCGCCGCCCACGCGCGCCTCATGGCGTTGCAGGTCGATGCGCAGGCCGTCGACTTCGATCACCTGGGCCGCGGGCGCAGCCGCGGTCGACGCCGCGCGCGCCAGATCGGCACGGCGGAAGACCCCCTTCACCCTTGCCGCGAGTTCGAGCATGCTGAACGGCTTGGTGAGGTAGTCGTCTGCGCCCAGCTCCAGGCCGAGCACGCGGTCGATCTCGGAGGACTTCGCGGTCAGCATGAGGATCGGCGTGTAGTGTTCGCGGGCGCGCAGACGCTTGCAGATCTCCAGGCCGTCCATGCGCGGCAGCATGACGTCCAGGATGACGAGGTCGTAACGGCCTGCCTCGGCTTCGGCGAGTGCGGTCACCCCATCGGCGATCAGCCGGCTCTCGCAATCGAGCTCGTTGAGTTGCAATGTGACGAGCCGGCCGATGTCCGGGTCGTCTTCGACCACGAGCACGCGCCGGGTCATGGTGATTCTCCTGGGGAGATCTGCGCAAAGGTTCCGAGCGACAGGTGGCGGCCCAGCACGCCGCCGAGATCGAAGCCGGCGGCATGAGCGATGGCGGATGCGGTTGCGTCGGCCAGCGTGGCGCCCGCAGCGAGCGCGCGCAGCCAGAGATCCTCCGCCTCCACGAGCACGCGGAATTCGACGTTGCCGTCGCGGCGCGCGACGAGCACGCGCACGCCGCCCTCGTCGAGCGAGATCGGCGCGGCGACATCGCTGGCACCGGGCTGGTTCGATGCCCAGATGCGCAACACCGGGTAGCGCGACGCCAAAAGGCGTGTCGCCTGCGCCAGAGGCAGCCGCAGCTGCAGCTGAGCCTCGGGCGACAACTCTGCGAGTTGCGTCGGTACGAGTGCCACGTGGTCGGCCTCGTGGTAGACCTCATGGCAGGCCCATTCGAGGCGCGCCACGTCGGCGAGATAGGGCAGCTCGGCCAGCTCTGGTCGCTGGGCGATGTGATCCGGCAACTCGCGGCCGAAGTCGTGCAGGCTGCTGGAGCGCAACGGGTGCGCAGCGATGAAACCACGCGAAAGCTGCCGGAAATATCGATCGCCGACAAGGCGCGCGACGGCCGGGTATACGGCCTCGAGTGCGTCGCCGAGGCTCTCATTGAAGTTGTTGCGGTAGATCTGCAGGCGTCGCAGGGCCGGCAGCCCAGGGGCGTTGCGCCGCAGGATGGTTGCCAAGGCGGCGCCGTCGTCGCGACCAAACAATGCGCCAAGCATGAGCGTTTGGGTCTCAAACAGGGCAGGCATCGCGCTGCTCCCGGGTCAGCTCTTGTGCAATGCGGTCGGCGTGGTGCGCTTCGGCGACGAGCGTGGCCAGCGGCGGCAGGTCGGCGTCCCACTCGATCAGCGTCGGGGTCGGGCCGAAGCGTCGCAGCGCCTGGGCGTAGAGCGCCCAGACCGCGTCGGCGACCGGCGCGCTGTGCGTGTCGATCAGGATGTCTCCGTCATCGAAGTGCCGTGCGATGAAGCCTGCGAGGTGCATCTCGCCGACCGCGGCTCGCGGAATCGCCTCCAGGTAGTGCTGCGCATCGAAGCCGTGGTTGTGGGCGCTGACGAAGATGTTGTTGACGTCGAGCAGGATGCCGCACCCGCTGCGCGCCGCGACCTCGGCGAGAAAGGTCCATTCGGGCATGGCCGAGTTGTCGTACTCGACATAGCTCGACACGTTCTCGAGCAGGATGCGGCGCCCGAGCATCTCCTGCACGCGTTGCAGCCGCGACACGACGTGCGCCAGCGCCTGCTCGGTGTACGGCAGCGGCAGCAGGTCGTTCGCATGGACGCCCCCGACCGAGCTCCAGCACAGATGGTCCGACACGAGCGCGGGCTCAAACCGCTCGACCAGCGCCTGCAGCCGCGCCAGATGATCGCTGCTCAGTGGGTCGGCCGAGCCGATCGAGAGTCCGACACCGTGCAGGCTGAGCGGGTAGTCGCGTCGTGCCTGTTCCAGAACCTGCAGCGGCTGGCCGCCCCGCCCGAAGTAGTTCTCGCTGTGCGCTTCGATGAAACCGACCGCGGGACGGGTCGCGTTGAACTCGCGATAGTGCTCGGCGCGCAGCCCGATGCCTGCCACCGGCGGCAAGCTGGACCATGGATGCGGCGGGATCGGATTCATCTGGAAATTCTAGGCATCGCGACCGTGTCCAGCGCCACTGTGACCAAAATGTGAGAACTCTGCTCCGGGGTCACGCCACGCCGTTGCCTGGCATCGGCGCCGCCAGACTGCGGCGCAAGACCTGAGCCGTCGCGACGGTCACGCACATCGTGCCGAACGCGACCCAGGCGTAGGGCCACAACAAGGGCATGCCGACGAGGATCAAGCCATCGTTGCCACCGGGAATGAGCAAGCTCCCCCAGCCCATCAACACGCCGCCACCAAAGCACTTGATCAGCTGCGCGACGCGGATCGGCTGGTGCCGGAACCGCCCGGCGGTCCAGCCGCCGATCACGGCCCCGAGCAGCAACGCCACCAGCAACAGGGCCCGCGCGCCGAGGCTCGCGGCCATGCCGCGTGACAACTCGGCCAGCACGTCGGTATAGGCCCACGACCCGACCAGCAGCAAGGCCGCAAGAAAGGTGATCCCGATCACGATGGTCGCTGCGTGCGGCGCCCAGACACGCGCACGCCAATCCAGCGCCTGTCCACCAGCGAGCGGCCGTGCGAGGCGCCAGAGCACGAACGCGACGAAGATCGGCGCGAGCCACGCCGACGCCTGCAGCACAGGCGACCCGTGGTCGACCTTGTGCGGGGCCGTCGGCGCGAACACGGCGCCTACGCTCAGGCAGCCGATGTAGAAGCCGACCGGCGTCACGAAGTACGCCCACTCACCGGACCCGAAGCGCGCAATCGCGCCGAAGACGCACGCGCCGTTGACGAAGGCACCGAGCCCGAGCATGGCGCCACCGATGACCGTCCACACGTTGACCGGGTAGCCCGAAGGCATCTTGCCGAGCATGTGCAAAGCCTCTGCGACGAGCAAGCCGCCGGCCACCCACAGCGAGGCCTCCAGCAGGCTGACCAGGCGTCGGCCGGTGCGTTTGCTCACCACCTCGTCCATCGCCGCGACGGTGCAGGTCGCGCCGCGCTGGATCGCATAGCCCATCAGCCCGACGCAGACTGCTGCGGCGAGGAACGCCAGACTGTTCAACATGATCTCCATGGCGTGCCTCAGTGTCCGACGATGCCGTTGCTGAACTTGCAGACTTCGGCCATCGCGTCGTCGTGGTTGATCATCCCGGTCTGCGGCTTGATCAGGCCGGTGTGCAGGTCGAACACCCAGCCGTGGATGTGTGGCTTGCCGCGCGTCTTCCAGGCGTTCTGGATGACGTTGGTCTTGCCCAGGTTGTAGACCTGCTCGATCACATTGAGCTCGACCATGCGGTCGAAGCGCGCCGCTTCGTCCAGCGGTTCGAGTTGTCGCCAGAAATACTGCTGCGTGTCCTTCAAGGTGCGCAGCCAGTTGTCGATCAGGCCGTGAGACTCATGACCCATCGCCGCCCTGACGCCGCCGCAGCCATAGTGGCCGCAGACAATCACATGGCTGACCTTCAGAACGTCGACCGCGTACTGCAGCACCGACAGCAGGTTCATGTCGGTCTGCACCACCAAGTTCGCGATGTTGCGGTGCACGAACATGTCGCCGGGGCTGCTGCCCGTGATGCGGTCCGGTGGCACCCGGCTGTCCGAGCAACCGATCCAGAGGAACTCCGGATGCTGCCCTTCGGCGAGCTTGTCGAAGTAGTGACCATCCAGGTTCAGCTGTTGTTCGACGAAGCTGCGGTTGTTGCGCAGCAGCGCTTCGATGCGGGAGATCACGATGTTCGCTCCTGGCTGTCAGACGTGCTCGATCACGCCTTCGATCGGGTCGGCTGCGGCCGTCGTCCACGGTGCGCGCTCGATCATTCGCATCGTGTCGGCATAACCCGCCTGGCGGCGCGCACGGACGCCGCCGGCGGTGAAGTCGATGTCCTTGGTGTGGTCCTCGCCGTCGAGCCGGGGCGCCAGCAGGTGCGCCACGTGCATGGTCGTGCCGCAGCCCCAGGAGGCCAGCTCCTTCACCTTGGCTTCGAGCCGCTTCGCCGCGGGCACCTGCTGGGTCAACTCGCGGATCACGTGGCGCAGCCGGTGGATCTGCTTCTGGCGCGCGATGTGGCTGTCGGCGCGGCT
>JBDUAG010000459.1:0-3770 GCA_040004785.1 Burkholderiales bacterium
GCGTCGAGCGCAGCAGCACGAGCGCCTCCTCGACGAGCGGGCGCATCGGCTGGCTGACCAGCGCCTGCGGCTGCATGCGGCTGAAGGCGAGGATCTTCTGCACCAGGCTGCGCGCGCGCATGCCGGCGCGCTCGATCTGGTCGAGGCCACCGGTGGCCGAATTCGGCGGCGCGACGTGCTGCCGCAGCAGCGCCACGTTGCCGAGGATGGCCGCGAGGATGTTGTTGAAGTCGTGCGCGATGCCGCCCGCGAGCGTGCCGATCGCCTCCATCTTCTGCGACTCGCGCAGTTGCGCTTCGAGCAGCTCACGCCGGGCCTGGAACTGGCGGCGCTCGGTGATGTCGGTGACCATGCCGAGCGAGCCGTTCGGCGCGCCGTCGGCGTCGACGATCGCTGCGCTCGACACCGAGACCCACAGCTCGGAACCGTCACGACGCAGCATCCGGACGCCCTGCCACGCGAGCGTGCCGGGGCGGGCCGGGTCGCTGGCGTCGGCGCTGGCATGGCGATCGCGCTCGTCGAACAGCTCGGTGACCGGGCGCCCGAGCACGTCGGCGGCGGTGCAACCGAGCATGCGCAGCAGCTTCGGATTCGCGAACGTCAGCTCGCGCGCCATGTTGAGCAGCCAGATGCCCTCGTCCGCGGTCTCGACGATGCGGCGGTAGCGTTCCTCGCTGCCACGCAGCTCCTGCGTCATCGCGCGCGCGACGCCGTGGGCACGCGCCTGCGCCGTCATCAGCAACCAGGTCAGCAGCGCCAGCAACAGGCTCAGGCCGATGCCGGCGATCAGGATCACGCGCGCCGACTCGCGGCCGAAACGCTCCTCGAAGACCGGCAGGCTGCGCACTTCGAGGGTCCAGGTGCGGCCCGCCAGACCGAGGTACTCCTGCGCCTCGAAACGCGCCGGCTGCGCGGCATCGCGTCCCGGCGTAGTGGAATAGACCAGCGTGTCGTCGCCGGGTCGCGCGCCATCGTGGACGCGCAGTTCCAGCCCTGGCGTCCCCTCGCCGTACAGGCTGGACATCAGGTCGCCGACTCGAAACGCCGCCCACACCCAGCCGCTGATCGCTGCGCGCCGCGCGGCCACCGTGTCGGTCGGCTGGCCCCTGGCGTACAGCGGCAGCATCATCAGGAAGGCGTACTGCAACCCCGGGTCGGTCTCCGTGACGAGGCGGATGCGGCCGGTAATCGCCGCGCCGCCGGAGTCTCGCGCCTGTTCCATCGCGGCGCGGCGCGTCGGGTCGCTGAAGACGTCGTAGCCGCTGAGAAGCGTGTTGTCGCGCCCCGGAGCGATGTAGGTGATCGGCGCGTAGAACGGTCGCGCACCGGGCGGCTTGACGGTGTAGTCGGCAGAACCCGCGGCGCGTTGCGCCGTCTCGTACGCGGCGGCCTGCCCGGCGGTCAGCAGCGGTGCGTAGGTCACGGATTGCAGGCCCGCGAAATCGGCCCCGGCGAGGAGCGCGTCGACATAGGTGCCGAAGCCCTCGCGCCCGACCTTGTCGGAGGCCCTGAACAGGCCCTGCACGCCGCGCAGCATCTGCTCGTAGCTGGCCATGCGCTGCTCGATGCGGCTCGCCGTCTGGCGCAACCCGAAGTCGAAGCCGGCGCGCAGGCTGGCGTGCTCGGACTCGCGTTCGTGGTCCCACAGCCAGGCCGTGACGCTCAGCGAGAGCGCCCCGATCAACAGGGCCAGCAGAGCGGGAGAGGCGCGCTTCACCGAGTGCCCTGCTCAATACCGGGTCAACGTGCGCGCCAGCTCGGGCGAAAAATACTTCTCGAAGATGCGCTGCACCGTGCCATCGGCGCGCATGTCATCGACCAGCGCGCGCCATGCGTTCTGCTGCGCCAGCGACAGCGACTTCTTCGACATGATCAGCCCGTGCAACACCGCGGGGTCGTCGAACTCGACAATCGTCGTCTGCGCGCGGATCGCGCCGCGCTCGACGGTCGGGTAATCGAACGGCTCGATGATCATGGCCTGGACGCGGTTGTCCAGCAGCACCTCGTAGAGCGGTTCGAGGCTGGTCGCGAAGCTGACGCGGCGCGCCTCGTCCAGCGTGTCGACGAGCCGGTTCGCATCCGGGTTGTAGCGGAAGCCGCGGATCACGCCGAGCTTCAGCGCGGGATTGCGTGCGAACTCGGCCATCGTGTTGGCGCCGGCGTCCTTGCGCACGAGCAGGTAGTACTTGTTCGACTCGTACCAGGCGAATGCCGCGAAGCGGTCGCGCGCCTCGTTGGTGATGCCCGACAGGCTGAAGTCCAGCGCACCCAGCTCGATGAGCTGCCAGATGCGCGCACGCGGCATCACGCTGACGCCGATCTTGCAGCCACTGCGGCGGACGAGTTCATCGGCCAGATCCTTGTCGATGCCTTCGCCGGTCTGCGCGGAGTAGAGCAAGCCATGCTCGTGCAGCGCGAGGCTCAGCGGACGGCTGCAATCCGGTTTGTCGGCGGCGGCCTCGGCACCGGCGCCCATCAGGATGAGCAGAGTCAGCAGGACGGGGCGCAGGGCAGGTGGCATCGGGCAGGTGACGGTTTGGCTCCGCAGGATAGCGCCCCCACCGCGCGCGGCAGAGGCATCTGCCGTCGCCGCGGCAATTTGCCACACTCGGGGGATGCGCACCACGCGATGCCTGCCGACCCGCCACAAGGATCCCCGATGGCCCCGTCCCTGTTGATCACTGCGCTGACGGGATGCCTCCTGCTGAGCGCGTGTGCTCAGCTGCCCGAGCAGCGCGCCGATCTGCAGCGGCTGAGCGCCGCGCTGCGCTCGCGCCCGATCGTGCTGCTCGGCGAGGTGCACGACAACGTCGCGCAGCACGCGCTGCGGGCGCAAGCGCTGCGCGCGCTGCTCGACAGCGGCGCACGACCGGCCTTGTTGATGGAGCAGTTCGACCGCGAGCGCCAGGCCGACATCGACCGCGCCCTGGCGCGCCCCGGCGTCGGCCCGGACGACGTCATCGCCGCCGCCGCGCCCGACAACGCGCCGATGCAGGGCTGGTCGTGGCCGCTGTACCGGCCCTACCTCGTGCTCGCGATCGAGTACCGGTTGCCTGTCGTTGCGGCCAACGTGTCGCGCGCCGACACGCGCCGTGTGCTGGCGAACGGCCTGCCGGCGCTGGGCTTCGATGCGGCCGTGCCGCCCGACATCGCGGCCGCGCAGGCACAAGCCATCGCCGACGGCCACTGCGGCATGCTGGACGACGCACAGGCCGGGAAAATGACCGGCGCGCAGGTGGCGCGCGACCAGTTCATGGCGCGGGCGATCGAAGCGAACGCGGCGCGCGGCGTCGTCCTGCTGGCCGGCAACGGGCACGTACGGCGCGATGTCGGCGTGCCGCGCTGGCTGAACGGCGAGACGCGCAAGCGCAGCGTGTCGATCGGGCTGCTCGAACCCGACGATCCTAACGCCGCGGCGTTCGACATCGCACTGACGACACCGGTGCAGGTGCGGGCCGATCCGTGCGCGGGCATGCGGGTCAGTCCGGCGCCGTCGGCTTGATTCGCTTCCTCGGTGGGACTGGCGGTGCTGCCACCGTTCGTCCCTTCTTCTTCGCCGTCTTTGGCACCCCCCCGACGTGACCGAGCTGGCGCTGGATCTGCGCCTGTGCCTGCTCGCTCAGGAACTGCTCGAACGCCAGCGCGACCTGAGGCAGCTGGCGCGAGGCGAGGTGCATCACGAACCAGTCGCGCTCGATCGGGTTGCCCGGCAACGGCAGCAGCTTCAGCACGCCCGCATCGAGTTCGAGCACGCAGGTGTGCAGCGACAG
>JBDUAG010000043.1:0-12742 GCA_040004785.1 Burkholderiales bacterium
ACATCAGCCCTTCCTTGCGGGCCTTCTGCAGGATGTCGTAGAGCAGCGCCATCATTTCCATGTAGCGCGCCTTGCTGTACTTGCTGCCCTTGAAGCAGCGGCCCAGGCCGGACAGCGATGCCTTGATCACCTTCATCTGGTTGTTCGCCAGGAACGCGCCGAGCGCGGCGCCCAGGATCGTGATCAGCTCGAACGGCAAGGCGTGCAGGATCACGCCGATGTTGCCACCGTGGACGATGTAGACCCCGAAGATGCAAGCCAGTGCCAAGCCCCAGCCGACGAGTACGAACATGGTGTGAAGATCCGAGTTGACGCGCCACCGCCGTGTGCGACGCGCTTCTTGCCTGCCGCCTTTATCGGCCCGTGCCGGCGTGGCTTGAGTCTCGCCGCAGCGCATCGAGCGCAACACGCACAACAGCGCCGGAAACACCGCCCAATCCCCGACCCCAAAAAAACAGGGCCCCGAAGGGCCCGTTGGAAGACACAAGAATGTGTCAGGAGGAGACAAACAAGAAAAACGCAGAGTTCACTGGACACTGCAATGACGCTATCGGCGCGTCACCGCACAACTTGAGGTCAGTGCATCCGGATGCCGCCGGCCGCCTTGCCCTTGCCGGCACGCGCCGGCGGGCTGCACAGGCCGCACACATAGTGCTTGGCGATCTCGTGCGGGTGCGTGACGAAATGGCCGCCGCACTTGGCGCACTTGGTCATGGTCAGCATGCCGTTGTCGACAAACTTGACGAGGCGCCAGGCCCGGGTCACCGAGAGCAGCGCTTCCAGGCCCTGCGCCTGGGTCTGCTCCTGGTAGAGCTGGTAGGCCTTGATGACGGTGTCGATCTCGTCCATCTCGGCGACCTTGTTCAGGTACTCGTGGATGTTCAGGAACAGCGAGGCGTGGATGTTCGGCTGCCACGTCATGAACCAGTCGGTCGAGAACGGCAGCTGGCCCTTGCTCGGCGACTTGCCCGAGACTTCCTTGTACAGGCGCAGCAGGCGCTCATACGACATGTCGGTTTCCGACTCCAGCACCTGCAGGCGGGCACCCAGGTTGATCAGCGTGACGGCACGCTCGATCTGCTTCGCTTCGGTCAGGATGCTCTTGGTGCGGGCCATGATCAGGCCGCCTCTTGATGGCGGCCAGCCATCAGGATGGAAGCGTGCAGGCGCGAGGTGGTGTCGTTCGCGGCGCCCTTGCCATGGTTCGTGATCAGGCCCCAGACGAGGTCGTCATCGATGCGGAACTTGCACAGCAGCGTGTTGCCGGAGGCGATCTTCATCATCTGGGCCGGCGTCAGCAGCCCGATCATCGCGGCGCTGTCCTCGCTGATGCCGAGGCGGAACAGGGCTTGCTCCTTGTCGGCGCGGATGAGGCTTTGCGCCAGCATCAGGTAGGACAGGTTGGCTTCGCGGATTTCGGTGAGGATCTGGTCTGCGTTCATGCTGGCTCCTGAGGTGTCGTTGTCGTTGTCTGGAAGGGCGTTGAAATGTCTCAACGTGAAAAGGATTGTGAAGACTGGATAAGGACTGAAACATCATCCCGGTTCTGTCGCTTCAGTCCACGTTCTTCCACGCACCCTGTCAGGCAAATTCCTACAAGCCCCGCTGGCCGTGACGGATTCGGCACGAAACGGCCCTGCGCGGGCCAACAGACAGTCAGAGGTCGACGGCGGCGCGCTGCACGGCCCGCACGACGGCTTGCACGCTGTCGTCGGTCATCGTCGGATCCATCGGCAGGCTCAGCACCTCGCGGGCGCAGGCCTCTGCACGTGGCAGCGAGAGCGCGGCCAGTGGTGTGCCGACGTAGGCCGGCTGCAGATGCGCCGGTGTGGGGTAGTGGACCAGGCTGCCCACCCCCTGCTCGGCCAGCCGTTGCGCCAGCAGTTCGCGACCCGGGTGGCGCACCACGAACAGGTGCCACGACGACTCGGCGTGATCGTCCGCAGTCGGCATGACCAGGCCGGGCAGCCCGGCGAGCGCCTGGAGGTAGCTGCGCGCGATCGCCGCGCGCCGGGCATTGTCGGCCGCCAAGCCGCGCAGCCGCTCGCGCAGAAACGCCGCCTGCAACTCATCGGTGCGTGAATTGACGCCCTGCACCTCGTGCCGATACTTCAGCGTCGAGCCGTAGTTGCGCAGCAGGCGCAGGCGTGCGGCCAGGCCGGCGTCCCGCGTCGTGACGGCACCGGCGTCGCCCAGCGCGCCGAGGTTCTTGCCCGGGTAGAAACTGAACGCCGCAGCGTCGCCCAGGCTGCCACAGCGCCGCCCACGCAGGCGCGCACCGTGGGCCTGGGCCGCGTCTTCGAGCAACAACAGCTTGTGCCGCCGCGCGATGGCGGCAAGCGCGTCCATCTCCGCGGGGCGGCCGTAGAGATGCACCGGGATGATCGCGCGCGTGCGCGAGGTGATGGCGGCCTCGATGAGGTCCACGTCGATGTTGTGCCCATGGGGCTCGGGTTCGACGGGCACGGGCGTGGCCTGGGCCTGGCTGACGGCCAGCCAGGTGGCGATGAAGGTGTGCGCGGGAACGATGACCTCGTCGCCAGCGCCGATGCCCCAGGCCCGGAGCACCAGGTGCAGTGCGTCCAGCCCGTTGCCGACGCTGACGCAATGCTCCACCTCGCAGAAGTCGGCGAACTCGCGCTCGAAAGCCTCGGTCTCCCGGCCGAGCAGCAGTTGTCCGCTGTCGAGCACGCGCGCCAAAGCCGCCTCGTAGCCGGCACGGTGACGCTCATTGATGGCCCGCAGGTCCAGAAACGGGACCAGGGGCCTGTCCGCGGCAGCGGGGTTCAAGGTGCCACAGCCAGCGCAGCCTTCTGCGCTTCGCGGGCCGCACGTCGCACGCTGTGCACCTCGCACATGAAGTCGCTGTAGTCGCGCAGGTAATCCGCCTCTTCGAAGTACTCGGAAGCCAGCACCATGCAGACGCTGCCGGAAGAGAAGTTGTCGAGTTCGCGCCAGGTCATGGGCGGGATGTACAGGCCCTGGTACGACCGATTGAGATGAATTCGCTTCTTGTCGAAGCCGTCGTCCAGCACGATGTCGAAGCTGCCGCCCATCGCGATCACGAACTGGTGCAGCGCGAGATGCGCGTGGCCCCCGCGCTCGGATCCGCCGGGCACGTCGTAGAGGTAGTAGACGCGCCGGATGTCGAACGGGACTTGCCGGGACCCTTCGACGAAGGTCAGGTTGCCGCGCGGATCCTGGATTTTCGGCAGGTCCAGAATCTTGCAGTCTGCGAGTGCCATGATGGAGATCTCCCGCCTCGGGGCGTGATGCGTGTACTGTTGAGCGAAGTCTAGGCAGAGGCCGGCCCCACAGATGCCGCGATCAACGACGCAATCGCGAACCATTTCAGGCCTTGGTCAGGGTGCCTCCACGCCGACCCGGCAGAAATGGCGGTGTGACGAGTCGCTTTTCCTGCCCTCACGCTCCGGTGCCGTCCGGTCCAATCGACGCTTCTATCCCTTCGACGCTTGCGAATGCAGATGGCCGACTCCCGATTGCTCGAAAACACGTTCGCCGCGGCGAATCCGGGAAGCCTGTTCCACAGCGCAGCGTTCTTCAAGATGCACGCACAGGATCGCGGTGCGTACTTCGAATGGGAGCAAGACGGCCGCGTTGTCGCGACGATCCATTTCACTCCCGCGGGAGACGGTCTGTGGCGCAGCCCCGGACGCGGCACCTACGCGGGATTCACCGCGTCTACCGATCTGCACAGCGAGCACCTGTACACCTTCCACGACGCCGTGCTCGCCCGGCTCGCGGCGTTGGGCGCGCGGCGCGTGGAGATCCTCCCGGCACCAATGGCACACGACCCGGTGGCCTTCTCGAACCAGACCCACCTGCTGCATGCGCGCGGCTATGCGATCACCCAGTGCGACGTCAACCACAGCCTTGTGGTCGACGGTCGGGGCATGGCGGAGCGCATGAGCTACGGCAACCAGAAGCGTCTACGCAAGTGCGCCAAGGAAGGCCTGCACGGCCGCTTGCTGCCGCCGTCGGCGTTGCCGCAGGTGTACGACACACTGGCCGCGAATCGCCAGAGCAAGGGCCACGCGATGTCGATGAGCCTGGCGCAGTTGCAGGCGATGCAACAGACCTTCCCCGACGCGATGCTGCTGTTCGGCTGCCAACACGGCGATGTTCAGGCAGCCACCGCGCTGTGTCTGCGGCTGAGCGCGGACGTGCTCTATGTCTTCTACTGGGGTGACCGGCCCGGCCATGCCAACCTGAGCCCGGTGGTCAGCGTGGCCGAAGCGGTCTATGCCCATTGCCAGACGGAAGGCATTCGCCTGCTCGATGTCGGCACGTCCAGTGTCGATCGCGAACCCAACTTCGGTCTGATCCAATTCAAGCGCGGTCTGGGCTTCGCCGAATCCCTGAAGCTGCGCATGGCACGCGACATCTGAGCCGCACCCGACCCCCTCCAGCGACCATGGCACGCGACATCGACGACTACACCCGGGAGTACGTCCGGCTGCCCTTCGAGCCGATCCAGGCTCACTACCGGCGCCGGCTCGTCCTGGCCGAAATCGCGCGCCATCGCCCGCGCCGGTTGCTGGAGATCGGTTGCGGGCAGTTGCCCCTGTTCGTCGACCTGCCGGGTGTGGGAGCGACCGTGATCGAACCGTCGCCCGCGTTCTCGGCCCGGGCCCACGAACTGGCCATGAGCCGAGCCGATGTCCAGATCGTGCAAGGCTATGCGGAGGACTACCAGCCGATGCAGGGTCCGGGTTCCGCGGATTTCGACATGATCATCCTGAGTTGCCTGCTGCACGAAGTCGACGATGCGCAACGCCTGCTGGCCTCGGTGCGCCGCCTGTGCAGCGCCGACACGGTGGTTCACGTCAACGTCCCGAACGCGCGCTCGCTACATCGTCTGCTGGCGGTCGCCATGGGTCTGATCCCTGCGCCCGGCGCGATGTCGGGCACGCAGCAGACCATGCAGCAGCGGGGCATCTACGACGCCGACTCCCTGCGCGCCGAACTGGAGCGTGCCGGCTTCGCGCTGACCGACGCCGGCAGCCTCTTCGTCAAGCCGTTCACGCACGCGCAGATGCAGCAGCTGGTCGATCAGGGCTTCATGACCCCCGCCTTGCTCGACGGTCTGGAGCGCTTGGTCGAACAGCTTCCCGATCTGGGCTCGGAGCTCTGGGCCAACGCGAAGGTCCGCCATGGTTAATGCAGACCCGGTCCTCCTGATCGGCAACAGCCTGGCGCTGCTGGTCGCCGCGAACGAGCTGGCCCGCCGAAGACGCGCGGTGACCCTGCTGACCGACGGCAAGCCACTGGGCGGCCACTTTGCCGGCATGCAGATCGAGGGCCATGCCTTCGACATCGGCATGGTGATGCTCGAGAAGCCGCTGCGCGAAGCGGGCGAGGCCACGCCCGCCGACTACCGACCCGAGACGCGCAACGACTGGACCCGGTTCAGCGCCGAGGTGCACGACTGGTTCGACGCACAACTGCCGCTGCGGCGCACGCCCACGCCGACCGTGCAGGTCGAAGGCCGCCGCGGGCCCGATTACCTGATCGCCAATCGCCTCGACCTGCTGCGCGACGCCGCTGCCGCGACCCCATCACCCCTGCCCCGCAGCGATCCGCGCCACGCCGTCCACAAGACCACCGGCAGCACCTACGACACCCTGAGCTATGCCGGCGCGGCGGCGGTCAACCACAGCGACGACTGGCACGCGCGCTATGTCGAACCGTATGTGCGCAAGCTGCTGGGCGTGTCGTCTGGCGACTTCCTGGCCCGGTTCCATCGCACCGGCTGGGTGCCGCTCTACTACCCGGAAACCCTGGGTGCCGCGCTGCGCGGAGAGCCGACACCGCTGAGCGAGTATCCGTTCTTCACGACCGAGACCGGCTTCGTCGGTGCGCTCGTCGCGCAGCTCGCGGGCGCGCTGTCACGGTCGTCGCAGGTCAGTCTCGTGACCCAGCCGCTGCACTCGCTGGGCCGCAGTGACGCTCACTGGCAGGCCCGCGGCGACGCAGGCCCGTGGACCTCGACACGCCTCGCGCTGGGGCTGCCGGTCGAGCGTTGCCACACGCTCCTCGGGCTGCCCGTGACCGAGCCTTCGGCGGCCGCTTCCGTCGCGATCATGTTCTGCCTGGTTCGCGCCAGCGGCACCGGCCACCCCATCGGCTGCCACATGATCGTGGACGACGAGCACGCCACGTATCGGCTGAGCGACCAGGATGCGCTGGCCGGGCGCGACCCCGAATGGCATCGCGTCGTCGTCGAAGCCAGCCCGTTGCGCCTCGCGCAGCTCGCAGCCACGCCGTCGGTGGAAGACGCGCAGACCGTCCTGAAGACAGAACTGGTGTCGCTGATGGCGCTGCACGACGCAGACTGCGTGCGGGTGCTCAAGTTCATGGTCGCCCGCAACGCCCTGGTGATTCCGAACGCGGCCGCCGTCGCCCGCGCCGCAACCTCCCATGCCCGGCTGCGTGAGGCAGCCCCCGGCGCCACGCTGACGGGCGCGTTGCTGCCGTATGGCGCGGCGTCCTTCAACGACCAGATCGTCCAGGGGTTGCAGATCGCAAAGGACATGACATGAACGAACGCCTCCAGGAACTCGAACGCATCGCGCACGGCTACCACCTCAACCCATCGGTGCCGGACAAGTTCATCGAGGACATCTGCCAGGAGCATTGCTGCAGCTGGCTGGAGACCTTGCTCGGCCCCGAGGACCACGTCATCGAACTGGGCTACGGCGAGGGCATCACGCTCGCCCGACTGGCGCAACGCCCACGGCGCTACACCGTCGTGGAAGGCGCGCAGAGCCTGGTGTCGATGATCCGCGACAAGCACCCCGAGGTCGACGCGGTCCAGTCGCTGTTCGAGACCTACCACCCCGCGCAGCCTTGCGACAAGCTGCTCGCGCTGCATGTGCTCGAACACGTCGACGACCCGGTCGCGCTCGGCCGGCATCTGCACGGCTGGCTCAAGCCGGGCGGTGAAATCGTGGTCGTCGTGCCGAACCGGGACTCGCTGCATCGCCGGCTGGCCGTGCACATGGGCCTGCAGCCTGCGCTCGACACGCTCAGCCCGCGCGACCTCCTCGTCGGACACCAGCGCGTCTACGATCTGGAGTCGCTCGAGGCCGATCTGCGCGCCGCCGGGTTCGAGCCCTTCGAGCGTCGCGGCTTCTTTCTGAAGACGCTGCCGAACGGCATGATGCTGGACCACTCGCCGGCCTTGATCCAGGCCTTGAACAGCCTTGGCGACACGCTGCCGGTGACGATGACCGCCAACCTCGCGGTGCGCGCCAGGCGCGTCTGAACAAGAAGGTCGGCGCGGCGCGGCTCGGCAGGCGGCACCCGGCGTGGGCTCATGGCGTGGCGGTCTGCGCTGCGCGCCGACTGCACTGCGGTGCTCGGCCCGAGGTCGCGCCGCTGAACTCACTGCGCTGCGCTCCGTTCAAACAGACGCGTCGAGTCGGAGGTCGAAGCGCGCTGCGCGCGCCGACCTCGGCCCTGCGCTCCTCGTCGCCCCACAAATCGCCCCCACCGGGTGCCGCCTGCCGCGCAACAAGGCTCGTGGTCCTCGCAACGAAAACCAATGCCGGTTCAGCAAAGGCGCGTCCGGGCGGGCTGGAGCGCGCCTGTGGAGCGCCGAGAAGCGGAGGGTTCGTGGCCGCGCGCACAGCGCGCTTCGTCAACTGACTTGTCGCCGCCTGTCTGAACAGAGCGAACGAAGTGAGCGCAGTGAGTTCGGCGCACACAACCGAAGCCGAGCCAACACTTACGCGATGACCGCCGAGCCCAGCAGTTCCTCGAGGCACTCGCGGAAGTGCCGTTCGGAGAAGTTGTCCTCGTAGTAGCGGCGCGCGCTGAGGCTGCGTTCGACCGAGTGCGGCGCAACGGCCGACAGCAATGCCGCCAGTTCGTCGAGGTTGGCCCAGCCCAGACTCGCGTCGGCATAGACCGAGTAGTTCTCGATCAGCGAACCCGCCTCGAAACCCGTGAAGAACAGCGTCGGCAGCCCGGCGCCCTGGGCCTCGATGGCCGCCCGACCGCCACCGACCGGAGCCGACCCAAGATAGAACGACGCGTCGAGCACGCGCAATCGTTCCCACAGCGAGGCGACGAGGCCGAGCGGAACGAAGCGATCGGCAGCGATGCCCGCGGTGCTCAACTGCGTGCGGATCGAAGCGATCCACTCGTCCTGCAGCGGGCCGATGAAATAGAAGTTGCCGTCGATGGCTCCCAGTGCGGTCTGAACGATGTTCTGCAGCGAAAGCGCGCCGGTCGATGTGAATTTCCCGGCCCGCCCCGAGGTCACTATCGAGAACGCGCGACCCTCGATCGGGTTGAGCGGGCGACAGCCCTGGTCAGGCACGTGCAGGGGCAGCAGCTTCACCGTCTGGTCAAGGTGGCCCTGGCAGGTCTGCCGCAGATGCTCCGACAGATCCACGTGCTGCACACCGGCCAGCGTGCAGCCCAGGCTCGGGTTGTGGTCACAGTGATGGACGAGGATCTTGCGCGAGCCGGCGTGCGACAACGTGCCCACGAACGCGACCGGGTCCTGGTGATGCTGGAAGTACAGCACGCTGCCGACACGGCGCTGCGCGGCCAGTGTTGCCAGCGCCCGGCTCTTTTCCCACAGCGAACCTTCGGACAGCAAGATCACCTCGATCCCGGCGAATTTCTCGAAGATCCATCGCTGCTTCGGGGTGTCGCTGCCGTAGGTGGCAAACAGATCCGTCAGCACGATGAGCGGCCTCTTCACCGCGCGAGCCACGTCCTCGAGCACCTTGGTGTGCCCGCCGACCTGGAAGACCTCCGTCGCCACGATCAGTGTGGTCTCGGCGTCCGCATCGGGCGCGGTCCCTCGGCTGTGATTGACCGGCAGCAGCTGCGACAGGCGTTCGATCTGCCGGTCGAACTCGGGGTAGTACAAGGCGCGATGCGTGATGCGGGGCTGGCAGAAGTGCTGGTGCACCGCCATCGCCATGGTCTGCAACGCGTCGTCGTGGCGTGCCTCGGCGATGCACTGGGCGACGCGTGCGGCCGACCGGTCGAGGTACTGAAACAGGGGAGACGCCTGGCGACCCGTGCGGTCGGCGTCGGCTCCGGTTTCCTGCACCGGCGCAGCGGGCGGTTGCGCCCCACCGAACTCCAGCGTCGCATCGCTGACCGTCTGGCCAATGGCCGTCTGGCTGTGCGCCTGCCACACGCCGGCGGCAAAGGCCATCACGTCGGCAAACTCGTCCAGCGGATCGGCATGCTGGAACATCGCCACCTGCTGGCGCATCACGTCATAGAACTCGGGCGTTCCGAACTCTTCGCCGAACAGCGGCTCGATCTGCGTCTCGTCGAACCACGTCACGCAGGCATCGAAGGCCTCGGAGGGGCAACTCGCGGGCAAGCGTTCGGACAGAACCGGCGTCCCGAGCGACAGGCACAGGAACGCCCGCACCTGCTCGAAGCGCGCGCTCTCGTAGAAGGGCACATTGACGACCGCCTTGGCGCGGCGGATCAGCGCATCCCGCTCGGCGCCGTAGATCGGGCTGACGGCCACCGTGACCTTGCGGCCGGCGGCTTCGATGCGGTCGATCAGCCGGCGGCGGCGCGGGTTCATGCAGCCGAAGAACAGCAGGTCGATCGGGCGATCTTCCAGCGGCGTCAGGTCCGCCGACGCCAGATAGGGTGCATGGCCGAAGCGCGCGATCGGAACGTCTTCGGGATGCGCCGTGTACGCGGGCGGGTTGGCCGGGTCGTAGTCGACCACGGCCGAACGGCGGAGCAGATCGAGATACGCCGGCGGCAGCCTGGCGCCGCCAAGGCCGATCTGCTCGAGGTTGACGACGATGCAGCTGTAGTGCTTGCAGACATCGGCGTTGAAGCCGTTGTGCGCCCCGAACACAAAGTTCACCGCGCCGTGCCGCAACTGATTGCGCCCGAAGGTGACGCCCACGCCGAAGCGCTCGAACTGGTGCTTGAAGAACAGCGCCGGATCGAGCAGCGCATCGGCGTGCAGATAGCCCGGCGGATGGATCAGGCAGACATGAATGTCGGGCAACTGGTTCATGCGGCGATCCGGTTCAAATGCGTCGGCGCCAGACCGTGCGACCAGCGCTCGGCCATGGCCCACAGCAGGTCGCCGAAATCGCGCGTGTAGCCCGTGCTGTCGAACAGCGGTGCCGTGTCGCGCGCTGCCACCAGATGTTCGCGCAGCGCGACGCGGCGGCCGGGGTCGGCCGCCAGCGCGAGCACCGCGCGCTCGTAGTCGGCGAGCGTGTCGCAGGCCAGCTGGGGCAGGCCGACGGCCTGCAACAGGCTGGCCGCAACGCGCGAGGCAAAGCTCGGCCCGGTCCAGGTCACGACCGGCACGCCGGCCCACAACGCATCGCTGGCGGTGGTGTGGCCATTGCACGGCCAGCTGTCGAGAAACAGATCGGCGAGTGCCAGGCGGTTCATGTGGGCGCTCATGCCGAGCTTGGGCGCGAACACCAGGCGCTGCGGATCGATGCCGCGCGCCGCCGCCTCCTTGCGCAGCTGCACCGGGGCCGTCGGGTTCCACTGCAGCAGCCACAGCACCGCATCGGGCCGTTGATGCAGCAGCCTGCACCAAACGTCGAAGACCTCCGGAGAGAGCTTGAAGGGCTGGTTGAAGCCGCACAGCACCAGCGCCGACTCGGGCAGCCCGGCCTCGGCCCGCGTGATGGGCAGCGGCCGCGGACGCTGGCGGTCGTTGGGCTGATAGCACTGCGGCATCAACGCGAGCTTCTCGCTGTAGTGCTGCGCATGCGACAAGGGCGAGACGATCTCGTCGCCGATGAAGTAGTCGATGAAGTCCGCGCCGGTCGTGCCCGGAAAGCCGAGGAACGTCGCCTGCACCGGGGCGGCGCGGTAGGCCATGATGCCCAGCCGCGAGTCGCGGGTGTGGCCCTTCAGGTCGATCAACACGTCGATCTCGTCACCACGCACACGCTGCGCGACTTCCAGGTCGCTCAACCCCGCCGATTCGACGAAGTGATCGGCCGCGCGCCGCAGGCGCTGGCGCATCGCGCTGCCGTCCTCTGGGCCATGTGAATAGAAGGTGGTCTCGAAGCGGTCGCGGTCCAGCATCTCGAACACTTCGGCCATCAGAACGGCGGTGGCGTGCTGATGGAAGTCGGCCGACACGAAGCCGACGCGCAGGCGCTTTCCCAGCGGGCGCGGCGCCACCGGGGCGAAGGCTTCGATGCCGCGGACGGTGAAGCCCACGCACGAGCGCGCGGCACGGAGATGCTCGGAGGCATCGTCCGTCAGGGTGACCTGGGCGAACACCGAAGCCCATTGCGCCGCGTTCTCCGGCAGCGCACGCACGAGGCGACGCAGCGCGGCGACGTCTTCGGTCGCGTGCTGCCAGCGGCACAACTCGCGCTCGATGAAGGCGAGCAGCCCTTGCGCCGCCAGATCCCCCGGGCCCATGCCGAGCAGCAGCGCGGTGCGCAGACACTCGGTGGCTTCGGCCTTCATGCCCAGCGCATTGAACGACAAGCCGAGTCGGTAGTGGGACATCGCATGCGCCATGTTGCCCTTGAGCGCATCGAACAGCGCGCCGATGGCCTCCTTGTGCATGCCCGCGTTGAAGAGTGCCTCGCTGAGGTTCTGGTGGTATTCGGTGGTCCTGGCGATGTGCGCGGGCTGTTGCTGCAGACAGGCGACCGCTTCGGCGTAGCGGTGCTGCCGATTCAGACACTCGGCCGCGATGGAGCGGGCAATCGAATCGTCAGGGGTCAGCGCGAGCACCGCCTGCGCGCTGCGCAGCGCCTCGTCCAGCTGGCTGTTCATCAGCTGGGCCCGCGCCAGGTTCAGCAGGTAGACGGTGTCGCGCGGGTTGTCATCCACAGCCAGGCGGAACGCGCGCTCGGCACGCGGCCAGTCCCCCGTCTTGGCGAACCCGAGGCCCCGTTGCCAATGGCGATGCGCATCGCGCGGCTGGTTCAGCCGAAGCGGGATCGAGGCAGGTACCGACTTGCGTTGCTTGAGCTGCATGGGCTGGATGGGCACCTCGGACAGGTGCGGCTGAATGGGGAGACGGGCTCGCCAAATTCTAGGAACGCATGTTCGGGCGGCATGTGCCGATATAGACCGGACTCCGCCGCCAGTTCGGCCGTTGCCGGCGCCGGGCGCAGCGCGTGAGGTTCGGAGACAACGTCGAATCTTTCACGCCGATCGCATGAGCAGCGCCTTTTTTCCAGTGGTTTTCTGTCGATCGCGATCAAATTTTTTTAGGCGGCCACTCAAGTCCTCGCAAACCCGATCCGATAACTGCTCCAACGGGGATGAGCAATCGGAACCGGGGTCCGGAATCAGCGAGGAAGGCGATGCAAACGGGGACAGGAACCCATGCAGAGCATCTCAGCGTGACACACCGGGCGCAGCAAGCCACCCGCCTCGGCAGGTGGCCGTTTAGGCAGATGAGAGTGCAGGCAGTAGCAACCGAGTCTGCCAAAGCAATGCCGGCGCTGGTGCCGGGTGTCACTTCAACCGATCAGGAGTTATCAAATGTCCATTTCAGTCAACACCAACCTGTTCTCGCTCAACGCACAGCGCAACCTGAACAAGTCCCAATCGTCGCTCGCGACCTCGATGCAACGCCTGTCCTCGGGCCTGCGAATCAACTCGGCAGCGGACGACGCCGCCGGTCTGGCGATCTCGCAGCGCATGAACGCCCAGGTTCGCGGCATGAACGTCGCGATCCGCAACGCCAACGACGGCATCTCGCTGGCCCAGACCGCCGACG
>JBDUAG010000460.1:0-3757 GCA_040004785.1 Burkholderiales bacterium
AAGCGCAGCCGGTCGAAGTTCATGTTCGCGCCGCAGGTGATCGCGACGAAGGTCTGACCCTTGCAACGGTGCGTGTCCACGTACTGCTTGATCGCGGCCACGCCGAGCGCGCCGGAGGGCTCGAGGATGCTGCGGGTGTCCTGGAAGACGTCCTTGATCGCGGCGCAGGCGGCGTCGGTGTCGACCACGATGTAGTCATCGACGAGTTCGCGCGCAAGGCGAAAGGTCTCGACACCGACCAGTTTCACGGCCGTGCCGTCGGCGAACAGGCCGACATCGTGCAGCTGCACGCGCTTGCCGGCCTTGACCGAGCGCAGCATCGCGTCCGAATCGTTCGTCTGCACGCCGATCACCTTGATCTCGGGCCGGACCGCCTTGATGTATGCGGCCACGCCCGAGATCAGCCCACCGCCGCCGATAGCGACGAAGACCGCATCGATCGGCCCCTGGTGCTGGCGCAGGATCTCCATCGCGATCGTGCCCTGGCCGGCAATCACGTCCGGGTCGTCGAACGGGTGCACGAAGGTCAGGCCGCGCTTCGTTTCGAGCTCCAGCGCGTGGAGATAGGCATCCGAGTAGCTGTCGCCGAACAGCACGACCTCGCCGCCGTGCGAGCGCACCGCATCGACCTTGACCTGAGGCGTGGTGACGGGCATCACGATCAGGGCCTTGCAATCCATGCGACGCGCTGCGAGCGCCACGCCTTGCGCATGGTTGCCCGCGGAGGCGCAGATCACGCCGCGCTTGAGTTGCGCCGGGTTCAGGTGCGCCATCTTGTTGTAGGCGCCACGGAGCTTGAAGCTGAACACCGGTTGCGTGTCCTCGCGCTTGAGCAACACCTGGTTGTGCAGCCGCGCGGACAGGTTGTTCGCCACCTCCAGCGTCGTCTCGATGGCGACGTCGTAGACCCGCGCGGTCAAAATCTTCTGCAGGTAGTCGGCCAGCGTCAGCGGTGGTGTCTTCTTCTTCGGGGCGGCCATGCGCGATGTCTCCAGGGGGCCTTGCGGCGCCGCATCATACGTGGCGTCTCCAAAAGAAAAGAGCCCAAGGCATTGCTGCCTTGGGCTGAATCCACCAATGGAGGAGGTGGAGGAGACAAACGTCGCAGTGCCAACCGGGCACCGCATGCGTACGAGTGTAGGGCCTTTTTTGCTGCGCTGCAATAAATTGCGTCAAGGTCTTTAGGGACCTCGCTCCAGCGTGCACCGCGCATGTGCACAATGCACGCGCCACGCTCAACAAGACCATGGAAGACGCATGAACTGCACGATCAACTGGATGCCCGCCAACGACATGGCGTTCTCGGCCGAAACCGGCAGCGGCCATTTGCTGATGATGGACGGCGCCCCCGATGGCGGCGGGCGCAACCTTGCACCGCGGCCGATGGAGACGGTGCTGGCCGGCACCGGCGGCTGCACGGCCTATGACGTGGTGCTGATCCTGCAGCGTGGCCGGCACGACGTGCGCGGCTGTCAGGTGGTGGTGACGTCGGAGCGCGCGCCCGTCGATCCGAAAGTCTTCACGAAGATCCACATGCACTTCGTCGTGACCGGGCCGGCGCTGACGGACGTCGTGGTCGAGCGTGCGGTGCGCATGTCGCACGAAAAATACTGCTCCGCGAGCATCATGCTGTCGAAGATGGCCGAGATCACGACCAGCTTCGAGATCAAGACGACGTGATCAGAGGCGGTGCGCGGTCACGGTCATGACGCGCGCCGCCGCGCGCATGATCCAGCGCACCGGCTCCGGCAGCGTGGCGGCGCCGGCAGCATGAGCCTGAGCGCCATGCCGCGCCTCGTCGTCCTTCATCTGTTGAACCACGGCGCGTGAGGCGAGGTCGGTGTCCGGCAGTCGGGCCAGGTGGTGCTCCAGGTGCTGTTCGACCTGGCGCTCGGTCTCGACCACGAACCCGAGGCTGACCGCGTCGCCGATGCGCCCCGCCAGCAGCCCGATGCCGAACGCCCCGGCGTACCAGAGTGGGTTCAGCAGGCTGGGGCGCGCGCCGAGTTCGCGCAGGCGCTGCTGAGTCCAGGCAAGGTGGTCGGTCTCTTCCCGGGCCGCGTGCTCGAACTGGCGGCGCAGGCCCTCATCCTTCGTCGCCAGCGCCTGCGCCGTGTAGAGCGCCTGGGCACAGACCTCACCGACATGGTTGACCCGCATCAGCGCGCCAGAGAGGCGGCGCTGCGTGTCGTCGAGTGCCGGCGCTGCTTCGGCGGGCACCGGGCAGGGGCGCCCAGCATGGCTGGCGCCGGACAGCGTCCGAAGCGTGCTGTCTGCGGCAATCAGCAGGGAATCGAATGACAACAAGGGCGCTGACGTAGTAGGCGTGCGAGAAGAATACCGCACCCTCTCGAGCCCGGGACCACGCCCGTTTGCCGCCACCGAGTTACGCAAATCCGTGGAACGCTAAGCCTTGCCGCCGTGGGGCGAAGCTCGTTGTGCTCAGACAACATAAAGGCCTTTTTTGACCCGCAAGGCTTTCCAGCACACGGCCCCTCTGGTGCAATACACACAACTTCCGCTGAGGGGGTTGTGCCTGATCTGCCCAACGAGGGTGATTCGTGATCGGGACCTCTTGTTCAACCTAGGAGATAGTTGCAATGAAAAAATCTCTGCTCGCTCTCGCAGTTCTGGGCGCTTTCGCTGGTGTCGCATCGGCTCAATCCTCTGTCACGCTGGACGGCACGGTCGACGTGAACGCCCGGTACGTCAAGAACGACGGCTCGGCCCGCCGTTACTCGCTCGGCACCGACGGCATCAACAGCAGCCAATTCCGCGTCTCCGGCCGTGAAGACCTCGGTGGCGGCCTGTGGGGTGGCTTCAACCTGAATTCGGGCCTGAACCCCGACAACGGCACGGTCAACGCCCGCTTCTGGCATCGTCGTGCGACGGTCAGCCTGGGTGGCAACTTCGGTGAAGTCCGCCTCGGCCGTGACTACACCCCGACCTTCTCGAACAACTCCGCCTACGATGCCTTCGGCACCAACGGCGCTGGCGATTCGAGCCACGTCCTGCAAAAGGCGACCGCGACGTTCGTTCGCGCTGACAACTCGATCGGCTACTTCCTGCCTTCCGGCATCGGTGGTGTGTTCGGCCAGGTGATGGTCGCTGCTGCTGAAGGCGGCACGTCTGCCACCGGCAACCCGGGTCGTTACGTCGGCCTGCGCGTCGGCTTCGGCGCTGGTCCGTTCGAAGTTGCTGGCGCCTACGGCCAGCAGAAGTTCGTGACGGGCGCTGCGGACCAGAAGACCTACAACGTCGGCGGCAAGTACGACCTCGGTGTCGTCAAGCTGTTGGGTTACTTCGACCGCGACACGCAAGGCAACGACAAGGAAAACCGCGGTTCATTCAGCGTCGTGGTGCCGATCGGCCAGAGCGAAATTCACGCAGGTTACGAACTCAGCAAGCGTGACAACGCCGGTGTGAACACGAAGGTCGACCAGATCGCGGTCGGCTACGTCTACAACCTGTCCAAGCGCACCGCTCTGTACGCTACGGCTTCGCGCCTGAACAACAAGAACGGCACGGCCAACTCCGTCGCTGGCGGCACGTCGATCACGGCTGCTCCGGTTCCGAGCGTTGCTGGCGGCAGCGCCAAGTCGACCGGCGCCGAATTCGGCATCCGTCACTTCTTCTGATCGGCTGCTTGCCCAGCGCAAGCAACTGGCAGAATCAAAAGGCCGCCTTCGGGCGGCCTTTTTTCGTGTGCGCCCAGCATGGGCGCACTCTTGCCGGTGCGAGTCCGGCCGTAAGTTGA
>JBDUAG010000461.1:0-3753 GCA_040004785.1 Burkholderiales bacterium
AAGAACGTCGGCTGGCGGCTTGATTACCACCTGGCCACGCCGGGCATCGCGAAGCACGCGGTTGCCGAACACATCCACCTGGAGCCGCGTTTCTCCGACCACGCACCGCTGGTGATCGACTACGACTTCGATCTTTGACCGGTCGGCGCCTCGACCCGGGCTTGTAGCGCAGGCTCCGCGTTGTGAAGCGCGAATGGGCGTGGTTCAATGCATGACTCGTCTGCCGCTGCCGCGGCATCAAGCCGCAAAGATTGCGCCATGGACCGCCGAACGCTCCGACTTCAGCCTGGCGCCACTCGTGCGAGGCAATCGAGATGCAGCTGCCGATTCGCCTGATGCCGCGGGCGACCAGCTTGCACACCAAGCTGGTGTTGGCGCTGGCGATCTTGGTCGCGCTGGTGGCGGCCGGCTCGGCCTATGTGCTGATCGAGCGCGAGCGCGAGCGCCGCTTCCTCGAACTGGAAGGCCGCGCCACGCGCATCGCCGAACTGTTCAGCCGCTCGGTGGCCTTGCCGCTCTGGAACGTCGATCGTGCGGCGATCGCCGGGCAGCTCGCTGCGCTCGCCCCCAATCCTGAGGTCGCGCAATTCAGCGTCACGGCGGTCGGCTATGGCACGGTGTCCGAAGTGACCAAGCTGAAGGGGCCGGACCTGGTCAACCCGATCGTCCGCGTGCAGGCGATCGAATACGCACCGGTTGACGGGGCCAAGCCGCAGAAGATCGGAGAAGTTCGTGTCGTGCTCACGCGTGCTGTGGTCGAGCAGGCCGTCGCCACGGCTCGCCGCGCCATTCTTGCGCTGGTGGCCGCGATCATGGCCGTGCTGTACGCGGCGACCTTCGTGCTGCTGCGGCGCATGGTGAGCGCGCCCATCCATCGCCTGGAGGCGATGGTCGATCGAATCGCCGTGGGTGATCTTGACGCGCGCTGCGCGATCGAATCGGGCGACGAACTCGGTCGGCTTGCCATGCGCGTCAACGCGATGGCGGACCGTCTGCGCGACAGCGAGGCGACGTACCGCGGCATCTTCGAGAACGCGCTGGAGGGCATTTTCCGTCTGGATCGATCGGGTGGCCTGCATGACGCCAACCCCGCATTGGCGCGGCTGATGGGCTACGCCACGCCGGCCGAACTGATGGCAGCGGTCAATGACGAGGGGCCCGCCGATGCGCGCCCCGCGCGCCGTCCTCCGTTCACGTCGGCACAGATCGAGGCGCTGTTCGCCGCCCTGGCGCGTGATGGTGAGATCGCCAGCATGGAGCTGCAGCTGACACGCTCCGATGGCAGCCCGATCTGGGTCCAGCTCAATGCGCGGCCGCAGGGCGGCACCCACCCGGACGGCGGTCCTGCAGGGTTCGAGGGGCTCATCACCGACATCACGTCACGCCGGCAGGCCCTGGAGGACTTGCGCAGCCATCGCGATCACCTGGAAGAGGCGGTGCGCGCGCGCACCGCGGAGCTGGGTGAGGCGATGAAACGGGCCGAGGTCGCGAACCAGGCGAAGAGCGAATTTCTCGCCAACATGAGCCACGAGATCCGCACACCGATGAACGCGATCCTCGGCATGTCGCACCTGGCGCTCGAGAGCAACCTGAACCCGCAACAGCACAACTACGTGCAGAAGGTGCATCGATCGGCCGAATCGCTGCTGGGCGTCATCAACGACATCCTCGACTTCTCGAAGATCGAGGCCGGCAAGCTCGACATGGAGGTCCTGCCGTTCGACCTCGGCAACGTGATGGATGACCTCGCCAACCTGGTCGGCATGAACGCCGAGGAGAAGGGCCTGGAGCTGCTGTTCGCGCTGCCACCGCAGCTGCCGACGGCGCTTGTGGGCGATCCTTCACGCTTGCGCCAGGTGCTGCTCAATCTGGGCAACAACGCCGTCAAGTTCACCGAACATGGCGAGGCCGTCGTGGCGATCGAGGTGGTCGAACAGGACGACACGTCGGTGCTGCTGCGCTTCGAAGTGCGCGACTCCGGCATCGGGATGAGCGCCGACGAGCAGCAGCGCCTGTTCCAGCCGTTCGCGCAGGCTGACGCGTCGACCAGCCGCCGCTACGGCGGCACCGGCCTGGGTCTGGCGATCAGCCAGCACCTGGTGCGCTTGATGGGCGGCGAACTCGCCGTCGACAGTGCCCCGGGGCGGGGCAGCCGGTTCCACTTCAGCCTGCGCTTCGACCTGCAGACCGGGCCCGCCGCGCAGCCGCCGGCGCTGCGCCATGAAGGCTTGCGCGGCAGGCGCGCACTGGTCGTCGACGACAACGCCTGCGCCCGCGAAGTGCTCGCCGGCATGACCGTCGCGCTCGGCCTGGACGCCGACACCGCCGTCGACGGCCTGGACGCGCTGCGAATGGTGGCGCTGGCCGAAGCGCGCGACCATCCGTACGATCTGGTGCTGCTCGACTGGAAGATGCCCGGCATGGATGGCGTGGAGTGCGCGCGCCTGCTGGGCCAGCGCAAGCCGCAACATCGCCCGGCGCCAACGGTGCTGATGCTGACGGCCTTCAGCCGCGACGAGGTCGTTCGGCGCCTGGTCGAGCAAAAGCTGAGCGTGGGTGCGCTGCTGACCAAGCCGGTATCGCCTTCGACGCTGTTCGACACCTGCGGCGCGGTGCTCGGCCTGGCAACGCCGCGTCCGACGCGCACGGGCCGACGTGCGGATGCCCTGCTCAGCCACCAGGCCGGCATCAGCGGCGCGCGCATCCTGCTCGTGGAGGACAACGCCTTCAACCGCGAGGTCGCGCTCGAGATCCTGAGCCGCGCCGGCGTCGTCGTCAGCATCGCTTGCGATGGTCAGGAGGCGCTCGACATGCTGGAGCAGCAATCCTTCGACGCGGTGCTGATGGACTGCCAGATGCCGGTTCTGGACGGCTACGCCGCAACCCGGGCGCTGCGCCAGCGGCCGCAGCTGCAGGGCTTGCCGGTCATCGCGATGACTGCCAATGCGATGGTCGGCGATCGCGAGAAGGTGCTCGCGGCGGGCATGAACGACCACATCGCCAAGCCGATCAAGTTCGACGACATGTTTGCCACGCTCGCCCGCTGGGTGCGACCCGCTGCGGAGGCGGGGTCGAACGCCCCCGACCCCGCGGGCGCCGATCCGCTCGCCACGTTGCCCGGCATCGACACCCGCGCAGGGCTTGCCGGGTTGATGGGCAACGACACGCTGTACCGCCGCCTGCTGGGCATGTTCCGCGACGGTCAGGGCGACTTCCAGGCCCGCTTCGGCGCTGCGCGCGCGGCCGGCGACGTCACCACCGCAACGCGCCTGGCACACGACCTGAAGAGCACGGCCGCGGCACTCGGCGTGTATGCGGTCCAGCGGGAGGCCGCGGCGCTCGAGCAGGCGTGCCTGAACGAGGCGGAGGACATCGATGCGCTGGGGCAGAGCGTGGCCGGGCTGCTCGCACCCGTGGTCGAGGGGCTGCAGACGCTCGGGGCAGGGCAGCTGCGTTGATCGCACCCCGGCCGCGCCGCGGCACAATGCCCACGAACAAGGGCTGACCCAACCACCACCATGACCCTCGAAACGATCGAAGTAGAGACCGCACCGAACCCCACGGCGAGCATCATCATCCTGCACGGCCTGGGTGCCGACGGCAACGACTTCGTGCCGGTCGCGCAGGAGCTCGATCTGAGCAGCATCGGCGCGGTGCGCTTCGTCTTCCCGCACGGGCCGACACGGCCGGTCACGCTCAACGGCGGCTACGTGATGCGCGCCTGGTACGACATCTTCGGCACCGAGCTCGGCC
>JBDUAG010000044.1:0-12680 GCA_040004785.1 Burkholderiales bacterium
ATGCACTTTCGCGGAACGACCGTTCCGACGAAGAGCAATCGACCGAGTACAGGCGTGCGGTGCAGAGAATAAAACGATGGGCTGATCGGATTCTCTATGAACGACGTTCGCGCGCGCAGCATGGATCCGTAGACTTCCGGCAGATACCGCGAAATCACGATCATCTCGTTCGCGCCGGCAAAGACTTCCCTCTCCCAACCGATGAGAGTCCGGACCTTCCAGGCACCGAGCAGATCGAATCGATGGCGCTTGAGCGCCTGACATTCGACGAACGTCACGCCATGCGACGTGATGACTGTCGGAAAACCAGCTCGCAGCGCAGCCAAGCCGTGGCAATCCTGGCCCTGTCCATGGACAACGTCCGGGTTGATGGCTCGGACCACCCGCACGAGTTCGGGTACGTCGTGAAGCTTGCAGCTCGCCAACCTCGGTATCGGCAGACGACGCACATAGTGAACATGCAGGTTGCCAGCGCGGCGATACGTCACACTGCCCTTCGGCGGGATTGTCGAAACAACATGGCATTCAATATCGTCGCGACGTGCCATTGCATGAGCGAGGCCGTGGGTAACGGATTGCACCCCGCCCTTGTGGACACCGTTCTCGCTCTCAGGGTAGTCACCCACGATGGCGACACGCAATCGTCGCCCAGCGGTGTCCTCAGCTGCCGATTCGACACTCAGCACGTCAGCGTCCCCGGATACTCCGCGAAGATTTTCCGGGCTGTGCTGGGGCCGAAGCTATCAACGGCGCGGCCAATGACTCGCTGCAGTTTCGTCGTGTTCGCGCAAAGCAAGGGCGGTCGTTCGGTCGCTGCCGCTCAGCCACGGATTTCAGGTCTACTGCGAAGGGCAGCACCGAAGTCAGCATGCGCAATACCTCGCCCACACCAACGGCCGAGCCAGAGCCAAAGTTCAGAATGTCCAGTCCACGATTGGCTATCGTGGCGTCGACGTTTGCTGCGGCCAGCGACTCGACGTCCACGTAGTCACGCAGCGGCCACAAGTTTCCGACCTGAATCGATCTGCTTCCCTCAACGGCAATCTGCCGAGTCACTTCAGCCAGCAGGTGAGGATTTGTCTCTCTCGGTCCGGTCGCGTTGAACAGGCGTCCGATCAGAATTGACCGGCCAGAGATCGTGGATTCGAAGTACCGCGAGCACAGCTGCTCCGCCAGCAACTTGCTGTGGCCGGGTCTCGAAGGGCTGCGTACTGGTACTCTCGACCCAAACCGGGCATACCGGACTCGCTATTCGCTCTCCAAGAGCTGTCGTTTGTGCTTCTACACTGGCGCCATCGGACAATGCGCTGTGGGCAGCTTTCGGAACGCGGACTGCTGCTATCTGTTGCCTCCTGGCAGCGCCATTCCGATCTCCTTCATGACGTTGCGCAGGCGATCAGGATAGTCGGTGGCGCGGCTTGGCGGCGATCATCATCCCGCGGCTGCCGCAGATCGCCATGCGGCACGACCAGCGAAAGCTCAGCGTGCCGTCGATCTCGTCCTTGATGTGCTGAACTGGCCTGGTGACGCCACGGCCGCGCGGCTCGATCCACGCCGGCGCTCAACGCTTTCCGCTCGGCCGAGGCGGCACGCCTTTCAGGTGCAGGTAGAGCGCGCGCACGTCGGTCTCACTCATCTCCTTCAACCCGCCGAACGGCATCACCGGGCTGACCGCGCTGCCGTCCGGCCGCCGGCCGCTGCGGAACATTGCGATGAACGACTCTGCGCTCGGGTAGCGCGCGAGCGCCGAACCTTCGCCCGACGTCAGGTTGGCGGCCGGCGGCCATTCCGGCGGTGAGCCCGGGATCCTGCCGCCCGAGAGCTGCGCGCCGTGGCAGCCGATGCAGGTGTTGGCCACGTAGGCGCCGTACTCCGCTGTCACCGCCTCGGGCACGGGTCGGGCCGGCGGCAGCGAATGGTCGATGCGCTCGGCCGCGTCCATCACCAGGCCGGCGGCGTACAGCGCGCGCACCGGCAGCGGGAACTCGATCACCGCCGTGCTGCCCGCGCCCGGCGGCAGTTGGCGCGCATAGGCCACGATCGCGGCGACGTCGTCGTCGGTGAGTCGCGCGTAGTCTTCGCTGGGCATCACGATCGCGGGCCGACCTTCGGGCTTGACGCCATGGCGGATCGTGCGCGTCCAGTCGAGCGCGCTGTAGCGTGCAACCGGCGAGCCGGCAGCGGGCGTGATGTCGGGCGCATGGATGCGCAGGCCCTTGCCGTCGTTGATCACGTCCTTGCCGGCACCGTCAGCGCCGTGGCACTCGGCGCAGTTGCGCGACTTGAACAGGTAGCGGCCGCGCTCGACGCTCGTGGCGTCGCCGCGGTAGGCCACCGCGGCCAGCTTCACGTCGATGCGGCGCTGCATCTTGCGTTCGCCGAGCTGGGCGCCGATGACGAGCGTGGCCACCGCGAGGCCGACCACACTGAGTGCGACGATGCCGCCGCGCTTGATCCATTGGTTCATTTCTGTTCTCCCGAGTGAAGCGCCACGGGGGTGTTCCAGCCGACCGCGTCGTCGGCGAGCGGGCTGGCCACGAGGCAGCAGCAGGCGACGACCGCGAGCAGCGCCACCACGGTCGTTCCCGCGCAGGCGCGGGGGTCGGTGGCGGCGTTCATGAGAGCGGCAAGCCGACGGCGCGCGTCAGCTTGGCCCAGCCGCGCGTTTCGAGGTGCGGCTTCACATGCATCAGCACGCCGAGCAAGGCCTCGGGCGGCGCCTGCGTCTTCATCGCGCCAAACATCCCGGCGCGCTCGCCGGGGTTGCTCGCCGGCACCATCCAGCGTGCCACCAGGAGGTGCTCCTGCGGCGCCAGCGTGGCGAGCAGGCGCGCGTGGATCGCGCGCAGCTCGGCGTCGCTGTAGTGGTCCCACAGCGCCGTGGCGTTGACGGTCTCCTCGATGTGCATGTGCTGGAAGTTCTCGGCCACGAACAGCGCGAGGTGGCGGTACAGACGCAGCGCGAGCACCGGGCGCTCGGCGATGCGGGCCGCGGCGAGCGCGGCGGCCTCGTCGCCGAGCGCGACGATGCGCGCGAAGTGCTCGAGGTGATCGGACGCGGTGCGCGCCGCACCGGCCGGCAGGCGCGCCTCGATGGCGGGGTGCACGAAGTCGTTCTCGTGCTCGATGTGGCCGGTGCACAAGGTCAGCAGCGTCTCGAGCTGCGCCAGCGTGGCCGTCATCTCGTCGGCATCGTCCACGTCGAGGCGGCCGACGCGGCACAGCGTGTCGGTCATGAAGCTGCGCAGGGCCTTGTGGATGGCGGTGTACAGGCTGAAGCGCTCGGGCGCGCCGGCGGCTTGCGTTTGTGCCTGGGTGGTGGAGGCGAGGGTCGTGTTCATGGTGTGTTCCTTGAGTGAGGTGTGAGGAGGTGTTCGCGGAGAGCTCAGTGCCAGTAGCGGGTCACGGCGAAGTCGTAGTTCGAATCGTTGGCCGAACCGGCCAGGAGGCTGCGCACGGTGGGCACGCGGTCGTCGGTCTGCAGCAGCAGCGCGCGGCCTTCGTCGGCCTTGGCGCCGGGGGCGACGGGCGTGATCGTCAGCCCGGTGTTGCCGAAGCCCGCGTCCAGCGTGCCGTCGGTCTGGTAGCGGGCCACGACGTAGTCGCCGCTCGACCCATTGCCGCTGTAGACCCAGCCGCCGACGACGATCCGGCCATCGGCCTGCACCGCCACCGCATGCGCTTCGTCCCAGTTGGTCGCGCTCACGGCCGTGATGACGTGGCCGCTGCCGCCGAAGCCCGGATCGGCCTGACCCTCGGCAGTCAGCTGCAGAATCGCGAAGTCGTGCCCGGCGTGGCCGACGATGACGATCTTGTTCTCCGGGGTCACCGTGACGGCCCGCGCCGCGCCGATCACCGACCCGAAGTGGCCGCCGGTGAAGCTGGTGTCGATCGAGCCGTCGGCATGCAGGCGCGCCATTTCGAAGTCGCCCTCGCCGCCGACGGCGACGATCTTCACTTCGCCGGCATGCGTCTGCAGCGCCATCGCGTAGATCGAGTCGCGGCTGTTGCCATCACGAACCGGCAGCACGACCCGGCCGTTGGTGCCGAAGCTCGCGTCGGCTGAGCCGTCGGCGTTGTAGCGGGCGAACGCGAAGTCCAGGCCGCGCGTGGCGCTCAGCGTGTGGCCGCCGGCGACGATCTTGCCGTCGGGCTGCACGACGACCGCGAAGGCTTCATCGACTGCGCTGCCGAACGAGGTGATCACCTTGCCGCCGCTGCCGAAGCCGGCATCCAGGCTGCCGTCTGCGTTATAGCGGGCGAGCGCGAAGCTCTTGCCCTTGGGCGACTCGTCTACCGAGCCGGCGACGACGAGCTTGCCGTCGGCCTGCAGCGCCATCGCGTTGGCCTGGTCGGCGCCGTTGCCGACAGCGGTGACGACCTTGCCGGCGGTGCCGAATGTGGTGTCGATCGCGCCGTCGAGCTGGTAGCGCACCAGCTCGAACGCGTAGCCGAGCGTGCCGTTGCCCCAGCCAGCGACGACGAGCTTGCCGTCGGCCTGCACGACCATCGCCGTCGCGTAATCGTCGGTCGGGCCGACCTCGGTGACGGCCTTGCCGTTGCTGCCGAAGCTGGTGTCGAGCGAACCCGCGACGCCGCGCACTGTCACGGTGACGTGCTGCTGCGCCGTCACCGCGCCGGCGCTGCCGGTCACGCTCGCCTCGGTGGGCAGCGAGTGCGGCGCAGCGGCCTCCGCGCTCAGCGTGAGCGTCGCAGTCGTCGCGCCTTGCGCGATGCGAACCGGTGCCGCCGTGACGCCGGCCGGCAAGCCCGCGACGGCGACATCGACCGACGCATCGAAGCCGCTGCTGCGCGTCACTGTCGCATCGATCGTCAGCGTCGTGCCTTGCAGGATCAGCGCCTTCGGTGCCGAGAGGGCCAGTGTGAAGCTGGCGGCGGGCGGCGGCGGCGTGTTGCCGGTGGCGCCGCTGCCGGCGGGGGTGTCGTCACCGCCGCCGCAGGCCGCCAGCGCCGTCAGCAGCGCGAGCGTGATGCCGCGCAGCGAGCGGCGAATCGGGTGGGTCAGGTTCATGGTTCGGGTCCTCGAGAAGGTGGGTGGCGCCCGGTGTCGTAAAGCGGAGTGGGTGTCGTTCACCGGGTCTGACGAACGACTGGGATGAACTTTAGAAATCGGTGCCCGAAGCCACATCGGCCGAAGGAGCCAATGGCTCGCCAGCGAGGAGCCATGCGGGTTTCCCGCTTTGGAGGGGCTCTTTTAGAGCAGTCTCTTTTTGAGCATCGACGCGCTGGTCGCGGCTGCCTACGATCCGCTCCACGTCGGGAAAGGCGCGCATCGACCGCCCCCGCTTCAGGAGAAACACCGTGGACGAATTGCTCATCGAATTGGCGCAAGATCTCGGCAGCTTCCACTCCAGCGCACCCAGCCGCCACCCGCAGCTCGACCCCGCGCTGCAGGCCGCGCTCTGGCAGGCGTTGACCGAAACGCTGGCGCGGGCCCAGGTGCGGCTGCCTGCGGCATCGCCCCCGATCCCGATGCCGGCGCCCACGCGCACCGCGCGGCCCGTGCACGTGCCGCTGAGCGCCCGTGAAGAGCAGGTGCTGCAGCGCATCGCCGTCGGCGACAGCAACAAGCTGATCGCCCGTGCGCTAGGCCTGAGCCTGCACACGGTCAAGCGCCACGTCGCGAACATCCTCGACAAGCTCGGCGCTGCCTCGCGCGGCCAGGCCGCGGCCTGGTGGCAGGCGCGCCGCTGAGTGACGGCCATGCACTCGCTCCCGCATTCGCACTCGCCCGATCAGTTGCTGCAGGCAGCGCTGAGCTTTCGCAGCGCGAAGGCGCTGCTCTGCGCGGTCGAGCTCGGCCTGTTCAGCGAGCTCGCCCGTGGCCCGCGCACCGGGCGGCAACTGCGCCGCGCGCTCGGCTTGAGCGAACGCGCGGCGCCCGACCTGCTCGACGCCTTGGTCGCGATGGGCGTGCTCGACCGCGAAGGCGACGACGCGCAGGCCGTCTACCTGAACACGCGCGACGCCGGGCGCTACCTCGATCGCTGCAGCCCCGACTACCTCGGTGGCCTGCTCGAAGCTGCCAGCGCGCGCGGCTACGGCCGGTGGAGCGAACTGGGCGCGGCGGTGAAGGCGAGGTCGGCAGCGCCCGCGCCGGCGCAGTCCGCGGCACCCGCCAGCAGCCCGTTCGCGCATGCGTTCGATGCGCTCGCCGACGCGCTGGCCCTCGGCCCGCGCGGCGTGCTCGCGTATGTCGATGCGGGTGGCGAGCAACTGGGCGCGACGCTCGCGCGGCGTTACCCCCGATGGCAGATCACCCGCATCGACGCCCGCGACGCGCTACCGGCGGCGGAGGTGATCGTGCTCGTCGGCGTGGTCGGCGCGTGCCGACCCGAGGCCCGCCTGGCGCTGATCCGGCATGTGCACAAGGCCTTGCCCGCGGGCGGGCGGCTGGTCGCGGTCGAGGCGCTGATCGACGATGCGCGTCGCCGCAATCTGTTCGCGCTGCTCGCCTCGCTCGACGCGATGCTCGGGCCCGAGGGCGGCACCGGCTTCGGCTTGAGCGGTGCCGACTTCCAAGGCTGGTGCGTGGCAGCCGGCTTTGCCGACACCCGCGTGATCGCGCTCGGCGCCACCTGCAGCGCGGCCGTGGCGCGCCGTTAGCCACCGCGGCGAACGGCCGCAGTGGTTGACCTTCATGCAACAATTCCCACCGGCATCGGCCGGGCCAGGTTTCCGGCCCCACGCTTTTGCCCATGCCTGCAACCGCGCCACTTCTACGTTCGGCCCCGCGCCTGCGCCACCGGCCTGCGGTGCGTGGCGATTTGCCTGAATGCATGCGACTGATTCCCGGCTGGCTCGCGCTCGATGCCGCGACCGCCGCCGGCCTGCCCGCACTGTGGGAGCGCCTCGTCGATGAACCCTCGGTGATGGCCAGCATCACCGAAGACCTGACGCTGCCCGCCGGCTCGCGCATCCTGTCGTTCGCGGTCGCGATGAGCGTGGGCAACGCGCTGGTCGACGCGCTGCAGCTCGCCGCCGCGCCGCAGCCGCAGGTCGTGCGCCGCGTCTACCGCGCCTTGCTCGATGGGCGCCACGCGCCGATGACCGAACGCGAGATCGGCCTGGCGCGCGCCAGCGCCGACCTGCGCCTGCTGGGGATGCACTTCGGCATGGTCAGTCACGACTTCAGCGATCCGCTCGCGCAGAGCCTGGTGGTGATGGGCGCCGAGAGCTTTCGCATCGGCCTGTCGGGCTACAAACTGCGCGCGTTCTACTTCGAGAACAGCCAGGCCAACGAGGTGTGGATGCTGACCACCGGATTTCGCCACCGGCCGCACGCCAGCCCGGCACCGCAGACAGCGTCGCCCGACGATCGGCTGAGCTACTTTCGTGTCACGCGCGAGGAGGCAGTGACCAACGTGCCCGGCAGCAGCATCGGCCACATCTTCGATCACCACGCGCCGCTGTTCCGCCTCTCGTCCTCGCAGCGGCGCCTGCTGTGGCTCTCGCTGTTCGACGACGACGACGACGCGCTCGAGGAGCGGCTCGGCGTTTCGATGCACGGCCTGAAGAAGCTGTGGCGCGGCATCTATGAGCGCGTGCAGGATCAGCAGCCGGACTTCTTCGGCGACGCCGCCGGCGACGACGACGGCAAGCGCGGCCGCGAGAAGCGCCGCCAGATGCTGGCCTATGGGCGCCAGCGGCCTGAGGAGTTGCGGCCCTGGGTGGCCGTGGCCTGACGATGACGCCGCTGCCGCCGCCTGGCCACGCGCCGCGCCTGCGCTTTCGCACGCTGCACCAGCGCGATCTCGCTGAATGCATGACGCTGCTGCCGCCGCACCTGGGGCTGTCGGCCGGGCAGCTCGCCGCGCTGCCCGCGCTGTGGCAGCGGCTGGCGCGCGAGCCGTCGATCATCAGCGGCGTGATGGAAGACAGCACGCTGCCGGCCGACCAGCGCATCCAGGCCTGGGGCGTGACGATGGCGCTGCGCCAGACGGTGGTCGCTGCGCTCGCGCTCGATACCGCGCCGCGCGCCTACCTCGTGCGGCGCGTCTACGAAGGCCTGCTGGACCGCAGCATCGAGCCCATGACCGACCGCGAGATCGGCATCGACAACGCGCGCGGTGAGCTCGTGCTGATGGTGCTGCATTTCTCGATGCGCAGCAGCGACCTCGGCGACCCGTATGTCCACAAGGTCGTGGCGGTTGCGAACGACACCTTCCGCGTCTTTCACGATGGCTACCAGCTGCGCGCGCTGTACTACGAGAACAGCGCCGCGGCCGAGCTGGTCGCGCTCAGCAGCGGTTTCGACGTGCGGCGGCTGGTCGATGCCGAGCAACTGCAGGGCCTGGCGCCAGAGGTGCGTCCGGCCCTGTATGCGTTGACCCGCGAGGACGCGCGCCGCCGCGTGCCGGGGGCGCCGGCCCGCAACAGCTTCGAGCACCAGCCGCCGCGCTTTCGCTTCAACGCCAGCCAGCGCCGGCTGCTGTGGAATGCGCTGTTCGAGGACCGCGACGGCGCGCTGCTGCCGCTGCTCGATGTCTCGACGCACGGCCTGAAGAAGCTCTGGCGCGGCATCTACGAGCGCATCGAGGACGTCTCGCCCGACTTCTTCGGCGATACCGCGGCCGAAGACGACGGCAAGCGCGGCCCCGAGAAGCGCCGGCAGGTGATGGGTTATGTGCGCCAGCGGCCCGAGGAGTTGCGGCCGTGGACGAGCACCTGACGCCCGCTGGTGCACCTCGCCCGCGGCTGCGCTACAGGCCGACGCGCGCCAGCGACCTGCCCGAGTGCATTCGACTGCTGCCGAGCTGGATCGGGCTCGGCCCGGCCCGCCACGCCGAGGTGAAGGTCCTGTGGGAGCGGTTGCTGGACGAGCCCTCGATCACCTCCACCGTGATGGAAGACCTGGCCCGGGCGCCGGGCCAGCGCATCCAGGGCTGGGGCGCTGGGCTGTTGCTGCCGCCGGAGTGGGCCGCGGCGTTCGGCCTTGCCGCCTCGCCGCTGCGGCCGACCGCGCAAGTCGTGCCGCGCATCTACGCGGCCCTGCTCGAAGAGCGGCTGGCGCTGCTCGGCGACCGCACGATCGGCGAGCTCAATGCGGCCGGCCGCGTGCAATTCCTGAACCTGCACTACAGCCAGCGCGACACCGACCTGAGCGACGACCGCGCGCTCGCGGTGCTGAATGTCGCCAACGAAGCGTTCCGAGCCGCGGCGGCGGGTTACCGGCTGCAGCTGAACCCAGCACCAAGGCAAGATGCCTTGTTCCGGCGCTCGCGTCGAGTTGCTTGACAAGAGAACAACCGATCACCATGGCGCCCGCCGGCTTATGCAAGCAGTTTGGCCGCGCCGCGCAGTGCCCAGAAGCAGGCGATCAGGGCGTTTTGGTGATTGATCCGGCATCAACGAACTTGAATCAAGCCGCATAACGAACCGGCCCATGCTCGAAGTACTTTCGAATGCGCTCAGGCTGGCGCTGCACGCTTCGCAGGTGACGCGCGGTGGCCTTGACCAGTTGCAGCTTCGTGCGCGCTGGCGCCAGCGTCGTGACGGCTTGCTTGATGTCGGCATTGGCCATCTCGTCGGGGTTGAGTTCGGGGCTGTAGCTGGGCAAGTAGAACACCTCGATCGCGTCGGCGTGCTCGGCCAGCCAGGACTTAAGGCGCCAGTCCTGAGGAGACTGCCGAAAGGGCAGACTGCCAAGGCGACAACGGTCGTCAGACTGGGTGCTGCCGCTCAGACTTGGTAGCCCAAAGTCAGCAGTTGCCGAGACCTGACATTGGTGGTGTTCAGGGATGTCGGTCCGCTGTACTCTTGAACCGGCCGTTCACTGACGGTCGGGCGCACGAGCGTTCAGCGGATGGCGGCGAAGCATGGCCAGCGACTGCTCACGCCGGCGATGAGCTGGAAGTCCCGACCCGAAGCCGCTGGTCGCTTGACCCAACGAAGCGCCCGACACCTGCCGTTCGAGCCGCGAAACGTCGAACTTCAGGTTTCCACCCTGAGCCTCATTCAAGTTGCCCTTCGCGCCACGCTATTGCTGTCAGCTGCGGGCAACTCAAGGCAGGCGGCCAGACCGACGGCAACCGCGCCTAAGCACTGGTAGACGCGCCCGTTAGACCGGCTTCGGCGCCCGATGCTCGCTGGCGCTTTGGCCTCAATCGCAGTCTGGAAAGTTCGCTCGCGGCAAACTTTCGAACCCCGGCTTTGCAAACAGGTAGCCTTGGAACAGGCGGACCCCCTGCTCGGCAAACCAGGCGTACTCTTCCAGCGATTCGACGCCTTCTGCGATCACGTCGATGCCCAGATCGCCGCACACCTGCGCTACAGCGCGAACAATGGCTTGACGCGGGCCGTGCCTTTCGATGCCACGGACCAGATTCATGTCGATCTTGATTTGGTCGGGCTGGAAGTCGGCCAGCATGTTTAGCCCTGAGTAGCCGGCTCCGAAGTCATCGATGGCGACTTTCAATCCCATCCTGCGGAATTCGTTAAGCCGTTGGCCGAGGTGGGCGTAGTCGGCGATGACTTCGCCCTCAGTGACTTCGAGGATGACACGATCGATCGGCAGCGCATGCCGGGCTGCGGCTGCCAAGGTGCTGGTGACCGATTCGTCTGATGCGTACAGACCCTGTGGCAGGAAGTTCAGATTGAGGTGGCATTTCAGCCCGAGTTGGACCGCGAGCGCAATCGCTGCCACTCGGCTGTCCGCGTCGAACTGGTATTTGGCGGGAACGGGCACACCCTCGAGGACGCGAAACGCAGGCTCGTTAGCCTGCCCGCGGATCAGAGCTTCGTAGGAGTAGACCTCGCGCGTGACGACATCCACGATGGGCTGGAACGCATACGAAAACGCGGGTACGCAAGCGACCGTGATGCCCGGCGGATCCGAGCAAGCGACGCCAGGCGGCAAGCGCATGCCCACTTTACGCTGGCGCCGTTTGACGAACGCCGGCGAGCTTCTTTCGCCACCTACCGTCACGGAAGGCGTCCAGCAGCTTCCTGGCGCGGCCCTCGTCGACACTGACCATGGCCCGATCGCTGCCGAAGAAGTCGTTTACACCCGATATCCCGGCAAGGTCTTTGCGCGATACCTTGTAGAACCCCATGGTCCAAGCGTCGAAGCAGCGCTTGGGAATTGGCTCCCTGATGATCAGCGTCATCTGGTTGTGCCGCTTGTCGCGTTCGATCTTGGTGTACAGCGCGTCGACCTCGTCCGCCGGACCTTCGAGCACCTGGAAGAAGCTGCCTTCGGCATACAGCAGCATGCCGGTCAAACTCAGCTGGGCATTGTTCTCGCGCGCCACTTGGAGCAATTCCGCGAGTTCCTTGGTTTCGAAGGCGCGACTGGCTGCGCTAGCGTAGATGCACTGGATGATTTGAGACGGCATGTGAAATGCCTCCAAGGGTGGTCAGAAGGAAGAAATGCTGCCAGTCGACCCCACTGATCCACCCCGGCATTGGTTCTATCGACCGTCTGTCCGGGCTTCTTGAGCACATTTTTTGGTCATCGGCCCGGTCGCGGTGTCTGTGCGAACAGCCGCTCCAGCGCTGCTAGCGACTCGGGCAGATGCCACGAAGCAGCCCTTGGCCAGTACCCGCTCCTGGCCGACGCTGACAGTAGCCGACCGGCAGCAACCCGGCAGCCTGGCTTGAGTGTCGGCCGACGGGCGTCCTGATCGTCAAGGTCAGCGGCTCAGCCCGACCCTGACGAGGCATCCACTGTCCTGATCTCATCGCCGCCAAGTTGACGGTCGGCCCCGCACGCAGGCGCCCGTTGGTGGCCCCTCGGCAGCAAGCGCACATCGGCGGGCAGCACTCGGCGATTGAGGCACGGAGCACGTCTTGAGACCGTGCGGGCTCACCACTTCGGAAGCCCATCGTGCAAGCCGTCGGCGGGCAGCACCGGCGGGCACCGGCTCGCGCCCCGGTCTACTTCGAGCGCCAATGATGACGGCTCCCTCGGCTTCCTCAGGCTGACACTGGTCACCCGCGACGCCACCGGCAACACCGTCCCGAGCCCGCCAGCCTTGCCCTCGTCGGCGTGGCACGGGCCGGTACGCTGACCATGCGCCGCCGGCGTGCCCCCGGCGGCTAATCCAGAATCGAGTCCCCTTGGCCTCGTCCCCTGACGCATGAACAACGACCTCAGTCTCTGGGACGGCACACTGCTGCTTCCCGCCACCTTCGATCAGGCCTGCCTGGGCCTGGAGCGACTGCAGGCCCAGCGGCCGGGGCCCGATCCGAAATTCCTGGCGTTGGCGCAGGCGCTGCAATCGCAGCCGACGGTGGATGCCGGATGGGTGCAGGCCCTGGTGGAGCGGGCCAGGCGGCTGCCGGACACTGTCTGGAACCTGAGCCTGCCCGCCGACGGCCTCGTTCAGGTACTGCAGGCTGTCGTCCACCAGGCCACGGCGCTGGGCTTGGTCGTCTTCTCCGAGCCGCTGGGCATGGTCTTCCTTCCGGGCGGGGGCGTGCTGCCGCCCGAGATGGGGCCGCAGTGGGCCGCGTTGACGACCCAGCTCCAAGCGTCTCCGCCGCTCACCACGACGGAGGTCAGCCAGCTCACCGCGACGCTGATGCGCGAGCAGCTCGCGCCGCACGGCTTCGTGCCGCGCCGGATCGCGGAGGACTGGGACGCGCAGTTCGTGCGACCGACGCGCGACGGCTACCAGTGCGTGCTGATGAGTGTCATCGGGGACGCCCCCTTCCTC
>JBDUAG010000462.1:0-3740 GCA_040004785.1 Burkholderiales bacterium
CTGGGCCTGGATCTTCACGATCCCGGCCTCGGCCTTCGTGGCCGGCGTGTTCTACTGGATCGGCCTCGCGTTGTTCGTCTGAGCCGTGCGGGTCTCGGCCTGGTACTCGAAGTATCGCTGCGCGCTGAACGCCAGCGTCGCCATCAGGACGCCGCCGCCGACGACCAGCGCGATCACGATGCCGATGACGGTGGCCCAGCCCATGTGGTGCTGCGGGCCGGTCGGGTTGAAGCGGGCATTCCAGCGCTCGTCCGGCGTGAGGCCGTAGACGATCGCGCTGAGCATGCCGATCGCCACCATCAATCCGAGCAGCGGGATCAGCGCCCAGGCCAGGTGATCATCGCCGCCGAGGTGGCGCATGCGCTCCACGCCATACAGCCCGATCAGCGTCGGCCAGATGAACAACCAGCCCCAGCGGTCGCGAAAGCCGTGCAGGTAGAACCGATGCAGGCCGAGGCTGCCGCCGACGACCGCGACCCAGGTCGCGAGCGTCTTCGACTTGTAGCCTTGCGGATCGGGGGTCACGCCACGTCCTCCGGAACGGTGGCCGCGCCTTGTCCGAGCGCCTTTTGCATGATGACGACATCGCGCCACTGGTCGAACTTCCAACCCGCCGCCTTCATCACGCCGACGTGCTCGAAGCCCAGCGTGCGGTGCGCGCCTATCGAGCCAAGGTTGGCCGAGTCGCCGATCACCGCGAGCATCTGGCGCGCACCGGCCGCCTCGCAGCGCGCCATCAGCTCGGCCAGCAGCAACCGGCCCAGGCCCTGGCCCTTGGCGTCGGCCGCCAGATAGACCGAGTCCTCGACGCAGAAACGGTACGCCTTGCGCGGGCGGAAGTGGTTGGCGTAGGCATAGCCAAGCACGACGCCGCTGCGTTCGACCACCAGCCACGGCAGGCCCTTGGAGAGCACGTCGTCGCGACGGCGCGCCATCTCGGCCGCGTCGGGCGCCTCGAGCTCGAAGGTGCCGGTGCCGTGGAGGACGTTCCAGCCGTAGATCGCGGTGATGGCTGGCAGGTCGGCAGGGGTGCTGGGGCGGATCAACAGGGCAGGGGCGCTCATCGGTTTCCTCGTGACTGATCGGTGAGTTTATAATGCGCGGTTTCGTTGGTGGTCGGCCGGGTGGCCGGCGTTATCCAAACCGGCGAGCTTGTGGTCGATGGCTGTGGAGCAGTTCCGCGATTCAGGGATCTGCGATGCAGGAGTCGACGTGCAAGGGAGGTCTGCCTGAATAGCGGAAGCTGGCGGGCAGGTCATTTTGAAATCCAAGGAACAGTCATGGTCGTGATCCGTCTTTCGCGTGGGGGTGCCAAGAAGCGCCCGTTCTTCAACATCGTCGTCGCCGACTCGCGCACTCGCCGCGACGGTCGCTTCATCGAGCGCGTCGGTTTTTACAACCCCGTCGCTTCGGGTGGTGAACAGCCGCTGCGCGTCGCCTTCGACCGCATCGAGCACTGGACCAGCACCGGCGCGCAGATGTCGCCGACGGTCGAGCGCCTGGTCGCGCAAGCCAAGACCGCGGCCTGAGCCGCAGCGGCCCGCTGTCGCTGAGGCCGTGAGCGCCGCCCGGCCCGCCGGGGCCGATCCCGACTGGCCAGCCGATGCGATCGAAGTCGGCCGCATCGTCGATGCCTGGGGCCTGAAGGGCTGGATCAAGGTCCAGCCTTTCGCCTCCGACCCGCAGGCGCTGTTTTCGTCGCGCCGCTGGTTCATTCTCCCGTCCGAAAAGGCCGGAGTCACGCGGCCGGCGACCGTCGCTGGCGTGCTGCCGACGCTGCTCAAGATCACCCAGGTGAAAGACCACGGCGAGGTCGTCGTCGCGCTCGCGCAGGAAGTGCCCGACCGCAACGCCGCCGAGGCGATGCGCGGCGCGCGCGTCTTCATCGGCCGGGCGAGCTTCCCCAGCGCCGGCGCGGACGAGTTTTATTGGGTCGATCTGATCGGCCTCGACGTGGTCAACCGCGAAGGTGCGGCGCTCGGCAAGGTCGTCGGCCTGCTCGACACCGGGCCGCACAGCGTGCTGCGGGTGATGCCCGACGATGTTGCCACCGAAGAGGGCGAACGCTTGATTCCCTTCGTGGCGGCCTATGTGGACGCGGTCAGCCTCGAGGCGCGCCTGATCACGGTCGACTGGGGCCTGGACTTCTGAAGCCATGCGCTTCGATGTCATCACGCTGTTCCCCGAACTGTTTGCGCCGCACCTGACGCAGGGCATCACGCGGCGCGCGTTCGAGTCGGGGCAGGTGGACGTCAAGCTCTGGCAGCTGCGCGACTTTGCCGACAACAACTACCGCCGCGTCGATGACCGCCCGTATGGAGGTGGCCCCGGCATGGTGATGCTGGTCGAGCCGCTGGAGCGTGCCCTCGCGGCGGTTCGTGCGGCGCGTGCCGATGCCGCGCCGGTGGTGCATTTCACGCCGACCGGTCGGCGAATCGATCAAACCGTGGTGCGCGGATATGCGGCCTCGCGCGGCGCGATCTTGCTGTGCGGGCGCTACGAGGGCATCGACCAGCGCTTCCTCGATGCTCACGTCGATGTCGAACTGAGCCTGGGAGACTTCGTCCTCTCCGGCGGTGAATTGCCGGCACTCGCGCTGCTCGACGCGGTCGCGCGACTGCAGGACGGCGTGCTGGGCGACGCACAATCGCACCAGCAGGACAGCTTCGAGGACGGCCTGCTCGATTGCCCGCACTACAGCCGGCCCGAGCTGCTGACCGACGGCGGCGGCCAGCGTGCCGTGCCGGCGGCGCTACTGTCCGGCCACCACGCCGACATCGCGCGCTGGCGCCGCGAGCAGTCGCTGGCGATCACGCAGCGCAGGCGCCCCGATCTGATCGAGACCGCCCGGGCGGCCGGCCGCCTGACCGGGCTGGACGAGGCCTACCTCGAAACGCTTGGGCTATAATCAAAGGCTTTTCGATCCTCTGCCCCGCCGGAGCACAGGCACGCCCTCGCCAGTCGTCGGGCGGGACCGCCGCTCCACCCAACTCCATCAACGCGCGTTGGCATGATCACTTTGGAGAAACCATGGACCTGATCCAGACCCTCGAGCGGGAAGAAATCACCCGTCTCAACAAGACCATTCCGCCGTTCGCGCCGGGTGACACCGTGATCGTCAGCGTCAACGTCGTCGAAGGCACGCGCAAGCGCGTCCAGGCGTTCGAAGGCGTCGTGATCGCCAAACGCAACCGCAGCCTGAACTCCAGCTTCATCGTGCGCAAGATCTCCAGCGGCGAAGGCGTGGAACGCACGTTCCAGCTCTACAGCCCGTTGATCGCGTCGATCGAAGTCAAGCGCCGCGGCGATGTGCGCCGCGCCAAGCTGTACTACCTGCGCAGCCGCTCGGGCAAGTCGGCTCGAATCAAGGAAAAGCTGGCCTGATCGCCACGAGGCGGTTCGCCGCCTCGCTCGAAGGCCGCCTCACGCAGGCGGCCTTTTGCATTGCACCATCGCACCATGGCCCTGAACTTCGATCCGCAAAAGCTGCCCGTCGTCGGCGTGGACGATCACCTGCCCGCGTTGACGGCGCCCGTGCTGCGGTCCGACGCCGTGCGCCAGCGCTTCCTGATGCCGCCGATCTGGACGCCCGAGATCAAGCAGGAGCCGCGCTTCAATGAACGCACGCCGGCCCATGCGTCGGTGCTGGTCGCGCTGGTCGAGCGCGACGAACTCACGGTCTTGCTGACCCAGCGCACCGATCACCTGAACGACCACCCGGGCCAGGTCAGTTTCGCGGG
>JBDUAG010000463.1:0-3737 GCA_040004785.1 Burkholderiales bacterium
ACGCGCAGGTCCTGCGTCTCGTGCTCGATGTCGGCGCTGCCTTCCATCAGCACCGCGGCCTGCACGCCGCGCATGCGCAGGTTGTTCGATTGCGCCACGCCTTGCTCGATGCTCACGTCGCCGGTGATGTTGTCGAACGCGAAGCCTTCCTGGAACAGGTCGCGGAAATCGAGCGAGAGGCGCCGCGGCAGCGATTGCAGGCTGAGCACGCCGAGCAGCCGCGCCGCGCCGGGCTCGGCTTTCAGGAACTGGCCGGCTTCGATCGCGACGTTGATCTGCCCGGTCAGGCTCGGGTAGTCGAGGGCGAACGGCGAACCGTTCCACGCGATCTGGCCTGCCATCTGCCCCTTGCCGCCCTTGATCGCCTTGCTGGTGCCAAGGCGATCGAGCAGCACGCCGCTGTCGGCGAGCGCGAGCTTGAAATCCATCACCGCGCGCCGCGCCACCGGCGCGCCGCGCGCCGCGGAGGCGCTCACGGCGGACCAGTGCCCGCTGGCCGTGAGTTGCGCCTCGGGGGTCGTGATGTTGAACTTGGTCAGCTGCCAGTCGCGGCCCTGCGGCGTGGCGCGGTTCAGGGCGTCGATCTCGACCCGGCCGAGGTGCTTGCCGCGCAGTTCGAGGTCGTCGATCACGATGTCGAGCGCGGGGAAGGCCTGCGGCTGCTGGTCGAGCAGGCTCTCGACCTGTTCGACATCGCTCTTCGGCACCGACAGCCGCGACAGCCGCGCATGCACGCGCCCGCCGGCCGCGGCCGGGCCGCCGCGGCGCGACGGCGGCCGGTATTCGACGTAGCCGTTGAGCTGATCCGCATCGACATTGGCGCGCCACTGGCCGCCCGGCTCCTGCGACAGCCCGGCCGACACGCGCGTCAGCCGGCGCGGGCCGGCCATCAGCTCCTGCACGCGCAGGTTGATCGTGTCGGGCGCGTAGCCGGCCTTGCCGCTGGCTTCGCGCGCGTCGCCGGTGCCGACGAGTTTGTCGGCCAGCGCATCCCACTCGTCGATGACGAGTGTCTTCAGGTTCACGCTCGCCGCGACACCGCTCGCCGGCTGCGGCGCGGGCTCCATCACGCCGACGCCGCCGCGCAGAACGCGCGGCTGCTCGGCGGAGAGGTCGCGCTCGTAGCGCGCCTGGATGATGTTGCCGAGCTCGAAGCGCAAGGTGTCACGCGGCGGCTGGCCGGCGACCACGGGCTCGAGGCTGCTCTGGTAGCGCATCGCCAGTGGCGCCTCGGCAGCCTTGTTCAGCGGCGCCGGCAGGTTGATCGCCAGACCGACCAGCGTGCTCGTGACCTCGACCTCGGGCTCGCCGCGGTTGAAGGCCAGGCTCGCGCGGTACGCCGTCTGCCCGCTCAGTGCGGTCGCGATGCGCGCGACCTGGCCGAGCTCGGTGGCGCGCTTCAGGCCATCGGCCGTGACCGTGCCCTGGCCGTTGAAGCGCAGCGTGCCGTCGGCCTGCAGACCGCCGTCGAGGGCCATGTCGCCGCCGTAGACCTTGGCGCTCGCGCCGTCGAGCGTGAAGGTCTTGTTGGTGAAGCTGACACGCCCCTTCGCCGCGGCCAGCAACGGGCTGTCGGGTGCGATGCGCACGTCGTTGCCGTTCAGCACGACGCTGCCCTTCGCGGTCGCGTTGTCGAAGTGGCCGAGCGGCACGCCGAGGTTGAGCTTGAGTTCGGCGTTGCCGCTGCCGGTGCTCGTGTCCAGCGCCTTGCCGATCCAGCCGCCCACCGGCGTCGTGTTGACGACCCGCAGCATCTCGGTGAGCGGGCCTCGAGCGGCGGCATCGAGCACGAGCTGGCCTTCGGCCTCGAGGTTGCGGATCGCGCCCTGCACGCTGTTGAACTCGATCGCGCCGAGCTGCGCGCGGCCGTTGCTCAGCGCCAGCGTGCCGCGGTCGAGCGCGAGTTCGACGTTGACCTTCGCCAGCGTCGGCCACGGCGAGTTGTAGCCGGGGCTGCCGCTGGCCGGCGCGCTCGGCACGAAGGCGTAGCGCGCGTCCTCGATCTTCGCGGTGATGCGGAACTCGCCGTCCTTGTTGCTCTTCGCGTTGTAGAACGGGAAGTCCCACAGGTCGCCCTTGACACGGAAGTTCGCGCTGACGATGTTGCCGCCCTGGATCGCGTGATGCACGTAGTCGCGCGTCTCGCGCGAAATGCCCAGCGGCAGGTAGCGCCAGGCGCGCTCGGCGTGGCCGTTGGCGACCTTGGCGTCGAGCTCGAGGCGGCCCGGATAGCGGCCGCCGCGCGCGATGCCGGTGCCGTCGCCGGGGCTCCAGGTGCCACTGAGTTCGCCCTTCGCATCGGGGTTCGCGAACTGCGCGTTCCTAACCTGCACCGTGATCTTCGGCGGGTGCTGCGCGAGCTTGGCGGGCTCGACCTTCCACAGCAGTTGCGCGCCGAACTGATCGAGCGGCAACAGCGGATCGTCGAACACACCGGGCAGGTCGAGCATGCCGTTGTTGATCGTGATGCGCGCGTCGCCGCCGGTCTCGGTGGCATTCAGTTCGATGGCCGCGTTGCGCAGGCCCGGCCGCCCCACGCCGCCGGCCTCGCTCGACGGGTGCGCGGCCAGCGACAGCCCGCTCAGCATGCCTTTGGCGCGGTAGTGCACGGGCGCGTCGAGCGGGCCATCCCACTTCGCGCTCAGGTCGCTGACCACGCCCTGCGGGTTGAGCTCGACCAGCAGCTTGCGCAGCGCGTCGCCCAGCGGGATGCGCGAGCCGATCTGCGCCATCAGCCCGACATCGAGTCGCTGCGCGCTGAACTCGCCGCCGCTCGCGGGCTGGCCCTCGCGCTGGCGCCAGGTCAGCTTCATGTCGCCCTCGGGCCAGCGGATGTTGTCGCCGGTCAGGAAGCTCACACGCTGCACCGCGAGCGTCACGCCGTCAGCGGTACGCTGGGCCAGCACACGGCCCTGCACCTCCTCGACACTGAGCGGCTCGACGTTCGCGGCGAGCCGCAACGTGACGGCACGCAGCGCGACATCGACGGTCGCCGCGGTCGGCTGGCCATCCTTCAGCTCGAACCAGCCGCGCAGCGCGCCGGCGCCCTCGCTCAGCTCGAACGGCAGCGCCACGTGCTGGCGCAGCTCGTGCACATCGGCGCGCGGCAGATCGGCGTAGGCGCTGCCGCTCCAGCGGCGCCAGTCGCCATGGCGCGCCAGCAAGGGCTGCGTGAAGCGGCCGGTGATGTGGAAGCGATCCCCCCATTCGGGCGGCGGCGTCGCGTCGATGCGGATGTCGTGCGCGCGCAGGCCGTTGCGCAGCACCAGCGGCACATCGCCGAGCGCGAGCGGCGCCGCCTCGCGCAGCTCGTCCGTCCAGCGCAGCGCACCGCCACGGATCACGAACTCGCGCTGGACGAAGAACCAGTCGGCCGCAGCGCTGCCCTCGTCCTTGTCGAGGTCGCTGGCACTGAAATCCAGGCCGGCGACGGAGATGCGGCCTTGCCGGTCGCGCCGCACCTCGAGCTCGGCACCGTCGATCAGCAGCTGCTCGAAACGCAGTTCGAGCGAGAGCAGCGAGCGCGGCGAGATCGCGGCGAACACACGCGGCAGACGCAGCGCGGGGCGCTGATCGGCGTCCAGGAGCGTGACTTCGCGCAGCTCGAACGACGGCACCCAGCCGCTCGAGCGCACCTCGATCTGACCGATGCGAACCGGCACGCCGAGTGCCTTGCTGGCCCGCTCCTGGATCGGCTCACGCCATTGCTGGATGTGGGGCAGAATCCCCCAATGGAG
>JBDUAG010000464.1:0-3718 GCA_040004785.1 Burkholderiales bacterium
GGTGCGATCGTGCACGCGCTGCCCGCGCGCGAGGCCAGCGAGATGCTCGTCAGCAAGGCGCGCCAGCGGGCGCGCGGAGGCGGCGACAACCTGTCGCTCGCACTCGTCCGCGTCGATACGCTGCCCTGAAGAACGTCTAAGGCGCCGAGGCGCTCGACGGCACCGGCAGCGGTGCTCCCACCTTGCCCTCACTCGCACGTTGCGCATTGCGGCGCGCCACCGTGTCGCGGTGCGCCTGCGCGGCACGCGCGCGGGCCTCAAAACCGGCCTCGCTGCGTTGCTCGGCCGCACGCTGCTCGACAGCGGACGACGCCGGCCGATGCGGCTGCAGCGCCGCGGGTGGGTTCGGTGCCGGCGCGCTGCGGGCGGCGGGTTGCCGAGCCTCGCCTGGCGGCTCGCTGGCACGCGCGCCCTGAGCCGCCGCGCGCTCCTGCAGGGACTGACGCCGCCGCGCTGCGGTCTCGCGCCGCTCGGCCTCGTCGAGCACGGTCTCGGCTCGGTGCAGCCGCGTCAGGGTCAGGCGCTGCTCCTTGCGCGCGGCCTCGACGCACGCGGTGACGACGAACTTTTCCCGGCAGGCCCGCTCCTGTTCGGCGAACCGTGCATTCACCGCAGCGCGTTCGGCGGCGATGCGTTCGCGCTCGGGTTCGGCTTGTGCGAGCGCCGTTGCCGCAACAGCGATCAGGCCGGCGATGATCTGCGCTCGCATCACGTCAGCGAGGTGTCGACGTCGCGCCGCGACAGTGCGAGGAATTCGGCCGATTGCATCTCGCGCAGGCGCGACACCGTGCGCGGAAACTCGTGCGCCAGCGGCCCCTCCGTATACAGCTGCTCGGGCTCCACTTCAGCCGACAGGATCAGCTTGACGCGCCGGTCATACAGCACATCGACCAGCCAGGTGAAGCGCCGTGCCTCCGAGGCATTGCGCGGCGCCATCACCGGCACGCCCGAGAGCAGCACAGTGTGGAACTGGCTCGCGAGCTCGAGGTAGTCGTTCTGCGAGCGCGGCCCGCCGCACAGCTCCTTGAAGTCGAACCACACCACGCCGCCGGCACGGCGTCGCGCTTGCAGTTCGCGGTGCTCGATGTGCAGCAGCGGCGACTCGTCCTTGGCTTCGGCCAGGCGCTCGAACGCATCCCTCATCGCGGCCTCGGCGGCGGCGTCGAGCGGTGTCTGGTAGAGCCCGACCTGCGCCAGCGTGATCTGCCGGTAGTCCATGCCGTTGTCCACGTTGACAACCTCGAGCTTGCTCTTCAGCAGCTCGATCGCCGGCAGGATGCGGTCGCGGTGGAGGCCGTGCGGGTACAGGTCGTCGGGCTTGAAGTTCGAGGTCGTGACGATGCTGACGCGGTTCTCGAACAGCGCATCGAGCAGGCGATGCAGGATCATCGCGTCGGTCACGTCCGCAACGTGAAATTCGTCGAAGCAGATCAGCCGATAGCGCCGCGCCATCCGCTTGCCGAGCTCCTGCAACGGGTTCATGGTGCCATGCAGTTCGGCCAGCTCGCGGTGCACCTCGCGCATGAATTCGTGGAAATGCAGCCGCGTCTTGCGCGTCAACGGCACGGCGTTGAAGAAGCAATCCATCAGAAAGCTTTTTCCCCGCCCGACCCCGCCGTACATGTAGACGCCGCGCGGAATCGGCGGCCGCACGACGAGCTTGGTCAGCGCGTTGCTGCGCCGCGCCTTGTAGTCGGCCCACTCGTTCTCACAGCGTTCGAGCGAATCGACGGCGCGCAACTGCGCCGGGTCCGCGGTGTAGCCGCGCTCGGCGAGCGTTTGCAGGTAGAGCTCGCGGACGGCCACGGAAGACGTGGCCTCAGAAGTTCAATGCGCGCTTGTCGACCGCCAACGCGGCTTCCTTTGTGGCTTCGCTCAATGAGGGGTGTGCGTGGCAGATGCGCGCGATGTCTTCGCTGGAGGCCTTGAACTCCATCGCCACCACCGACTCGGCGATCAGCTCCGAGGCATACGGCCCGACGATGTGCACGCCGAGAACCTGATCCGTCTTCGCGTCCGCGATCATCTTCACCAAACCGGTCGTGTCGCCGAGCGCGCGCGCGCGTCCGTTGGCCATGAACGGGAAGGTGCCGACCTTGTAGGCGCGCCCTTCGGCCTTCAGTGTCTGTTCGCTCTGGCCGACCCAAGCAATCTCGGGCGAGGTGTAAATGACCCAGGGCACGGTGTTGAAGTCCACGTGCGGGTGCTGGCCGGCGATGCGCTCGGCCACCGCAACGCCCTCTTCCTCGGCCTTGTGCGCCAGCATCGGGCCACGCACCACATCGCCCACCGCCCAGATGTTCGGCACGCTGGTGCGGCAGTCGGCATCGACGGCGACGAAGCCGCGCTCGTCGAGCTTCACGCCGACCGCCTCGGCATTCAGGCCGATCGTGTTCGGCACGCGGCCGATCGAGACGATCAACTTCTCGCACTCGAATGTCTGGGCCTTGCCCGCCGCATCGGTGTAGGCGATCGTCACGCCGCTCTTGGCGGACTTGACCTCGCTGATCTTCACGCCGAGGTTGATCTTCAGGCCTTGCTTCGTGAAGGCCTTGTGCGCCTCCTTCGCGACCTGTTCATCGACCGCGCCGAGGAAGGTCGGGAGCGCCTCGAGCACCGTCACGTCGGCGCCGAGGCGGCGCCAGACCGAGCCCATCTCGAGGCCGATCACACCCGAGCCGATCACGCCCAGCGTCTTCGGCACGCCCGGAATGCGCAGCGCACCATCGTTCGACAGGATCGTCTCCTCGTCGAAGGCCGCACCCGGCAATGCGCGCGGGTTCGAGCCGGTCGCGATGATCACCTGCTTCGCGATCAGCGTCTCCGGCTTGTCGCCCGCCACCGCGATCTCGACACCCTCCGCGCCCGTCGTCACGAACGAGCCGCGGCCGTGGAAGAACGTGACCTTGTTCTTCTTGAACAGGTACAGGATCCCGTCGTTGTTCTGCTTCACGACCGTGTTCTTGCGGCTCAGCATCTTGGTCACGTCGATGCTCAGGTTCGACAAGCCGATGCCGTGGTCCGCGAAGTGGTGACCGGCGTGCTCGAAGTTCTCGCTCGATTGCAGCAGCGCCTTCGACGGGATGCAGCCCACGTTCGTGCAGGTGCCCCCAGGCGCCGGGCCGCCCTTGTCGTTCTTCCACTCGTCGATGCAGGCGGTGTTGAAGCCGAGCTGTGCAGCGCGGATCGCTGCGACATAGCCACCAGGGCCGCCACCGATGACGACCACATCAAATGCTTTGCTCACGAATACGTCCTCAGATGTCGAACATCAGATGTCAAAGAGAAGGCGGGCCGGGTCTTCCAGCGCTTCCTTCATCGCGACCAGTCCGAGCACGGCCTCGCGGCCATCGATGATGCGGTGGTCGTAGCTCATCGCGAGGTAGTTCATCGGTCGGACCACGATCTGGCCGGCCTCGACCACCGCGCGGTCCTTGGTCGCGTGCACGCCGAGGATCGCCGACTGCGGTGGGTTGATGATCGGCGTCGAGAGCATCGAGCCGAAGGTGCCGCCGTTGCTGATCGAGAACGTGCCGCCGGTCAGGTCGTCGAGCGAGAGCTTGCCCTCGCCGGCCTTCTTCGCGAACTCGGCGATCTTCTTCTCGATGTCGGCGAAGCTCATCTGGTCGGCGTTGCGCAGGATCGGCACGACCAGGCCGCGCGGCGAGCCGACCGCGATGCCGATGTCGAAGTAGCCGTGGTAGACGATGTCGTTGCC
>JBDUAG010000465.1:0-3716 GCA_040004785.1 Burkholderiales bacterium
CGGGTGGCGTTGAACAGGTCGTTGTAGATGCGGCACAGCTTCTCGCGCCGCTCGGCGTCGTCGAACGCCCAGGCGGCGAACCGGTCCTTGATGAGGCCCAGCTTCTCTCGCGCCGCCAGCGTCTCGTCGGGGTTGACGAGGGTGCGGTCGCTTTCCGGGTCCGGGTCGCGGATCGTGGGCACCTGCACGTTCAGCGCGCACTGCACCAGCTCCATCGCATTCATGCGCGAGGTGCCGAACTCCTGCGTCACCTTGACGTTCTGGCGCGCCTTCCATTCTTCATACCGCACCGACCAGGCCCCGGCCTGTGCCGAGTAGCCCACTTCGCAGTCGGTGAGTTCAAACACCTCCCGGATGAAGGCCTCGACATCCATCGCCGGAATCCACACCGCGCCGAGGCGCGGCTCGATGGCCGTGGGCAGCAGGTCTTCGGGTTGCACCTGCGCCAGCGCGCGTCTGTTGCGCTGGTACGCGGCCCCCGACAGTTCGGCCTGCTTCAACTTCTCCTTGACGTTGCCCGACAGGTAGTCATCGGCCGTCTTCCAGGCACCATCGGCCGGGTCCAGAAACACCTGACCCACGTCGGCCAGCGCATCGAGCACGGATTGCTCCGGCGCCGACAGCAAACCCGCCATGTAGGCCGGATCGACACGACCGCGCCACTGGATGGATGCGGCCAGCGCTTCGGCCGGTTCACCGGCAGAGCTGGGCTCCGCCACTCGCGACAGGGTGCGTCGCGTGAACAGCGCCGCCTTCTTCGCCGTCTCGGCTTCTTCGTCGTAGTGCTCCAGCGACAGCAGCAGCGGAAAGTCCGGGTCACGCCGGAAGGCCAGCGCGTTCGCCCTTGTGCTCAGGCACCCATGCTTCGCGACAAAACGGTCGTAGGTGCCGTTCAGCATGGTCCGCAGATGACTCACGCGCCCATCGTCCCTCTCCAGCAGTTGCGCATTCAGCAGCGCTCGCGCGTAGTCGCGGATGGCACACAGGCCAGTGATCCGCGCTCGCTGCGTTGCGTTGAGCTGGTCATGCACATCGACCATCTCGCTGCCTTCGACCCGGTGCACCCTCCCTTCGTGAAGGCGGTAGCTTCCGGGTCGCGCTCCGGCCTCGGCCGTGGCCGCTATCCGCGCCGCGGCTGGCATGTGAACCACCGGCTGGTACGCGCCCTCGGGCAGCAGCACGATCCGCTCGCGCAGTGCCGCGTCGAGGTCACCTTCGAACACAGCCACCGGCACTTCCTCGTAGCCATTGCTTTGGCGGCGGATGCGCCCGATGCAGAACTGCGGATGCTCGGCATACCAGGCGTTGATCGCCAGGTAGCGCTCGTGGCACTGCGGGTGCCGCAGGCTGTCGGGCACCATGCCGAGCTTGAGCCAATCGGCCTCGACCGCTTCTGCCCGCTGCCGTTTGCGCAGGAACAGGATGTCGGTTTGCACATCGGTCGAGGCGATGTTTGCGAAAGCGCCCTGCGGCAAGCGGATCGCACCCAGCAGGCGGGCCTGCGCTGAGAGGAACTCGCGCACGCCATCGTTCTCCGCATCCATCGTGTGGCTGCTGGTGATGAAGCACACCAGTCCACCGGGCCGCACCAGGTCGAGCGCGCGGCCGAAGAAGTAGTTGTGGATGCTGAATCGGGCATAGGCCCGGTTGCTCATGTCGGCGGCCTTGTAGCGGCCGAACGGCACGTTGCCGATCACCAGGTCGAACCACTGGTCGGGCAGGGCGGTCTTCTCGAACGGAGCGATCCGCACGTCCACGTCGCTCGACGCATACAGCGCGTGCAGCATGCGGCCCGACAACTGGTCGATCTCGATGGCGGTGATGCTGCTGCCCTCCGCGATGGCTTGCGGCATCGCGCCGATGAAGTGGCCGATGCCCGCAGCGGGCTCCAGGATGCGGCCACCCTCGAAACCGAAGCGCTGCACGGCCTGCCACATCGCCTCGATCACATGGACCTCGGTGTAGTCGCTGTTGTTGACCGAGGCGCGCGCCGACTCGTGGTCGCCGACGCTCAGCAGGTTCTTCAACTGCTCGGCGCGTCGAGCCCAGGCAGGGTCTTTGGCTTCGAGGTTGAAGCTCGCCGGGAGGCCACCCCAGCCTGTATAGCGCAGCAGTGTTCTGCGTTCGGCGGTGGTGACCGGACGATGCTCGGTTTCGACTTGGCACAGCACCTCGATGGCGGCCAGGTTGGCTTCGAACTTCGTGACGACGCCGCCCAGGTCTTTCAGGTCGGTACGGGTCAACTGTGGCCATAGGGACCGGGCGGTCACCGAATTGGCGGTGCCGGAGTTGACGCGCCAGTTGGCGCGCGGGTGAATCGGGTCGCTCGTCGATTCGTCAGTGTCCTCGGCGAGTTCGCTGACGGCGGCGGCGAGCGGGGTCAACGCAGGCTCGATGCCTGCAACGGGTGTCTCGGGCGGTTCCGGATCGAATCCGGGCAGCCACTGGGAAGGCGCGGTAGGGCGTGCCATCGGTGTGTTCTCCAAATGAATGGGAAACACGGCTACCCACATGGGGGAGGCGTGCTCCCCGGGGTGGGTTGGACGGATGAGTCGAAGGCGACTCGGGTCAGGGCGAAAGCCCTGCACAAGCGGCGGCGACAAGGCGCCAAGCGGACAGTGAGGCGGGTAACGACCGCGACGCCTGAGCAGGCTCAGGAGCGCTCGGGATAGCGCGGTGACCCGAAGGTCAGGAGGCCGGGTCAGTGTGGCGGGTGGTCAGCCGGGGCGGATCGCAGTAACGCGAAGTGCCCGCGCAAGCGGTGGCAAGGCCGAGCGCTTTTGCGTGGCAACGTCAGCGGAGACTGCCCGAGCGAATCAGCTGCGCCACCACGCCCATCCCAACCAGGCGAGCACGAGCCAGATCAGGACGATCACGATGGCGCCGACGTAGCTGCGAGGTTTTTCCTTGCCGGCCAGCAGCCAGGCGTCCGCGCGCTCGCGACAATCGATCAACACGTCATTCGGCAGCAGGTGGACGCCCAGCCAGATCAGGCCGGGAAGCAGCAGGACATCGTCCAGGTAGCCGAGGATCGGGATGAAGTCGGGGATCAGGTCGATCGGACTGAGCGCATACGCAACGACAAACAGGCCGAGCAGTTTGACGGCCCAAGGCGTGCCGGGATGACGCGTCGCAAACCACAGGGTGACGCCGTCGCGCTTGATGCGACGGGCCCACTGCCGCAAAGCTTGATCGCGCGGTAGTAGAACACCCAGCTGAGGGCGGTCGTCACCCCCGACAGCGCCAGCCAGAGGAAGTTGCGCGTGCTCAGCGTCTGCCACTGCCCGCTCGGCACGACCACGCCGGCAAACATCAGCACGAACACGAAGACGAAGCAGGTTCGGATGGCCAGTCCCAGGTCGGCGGATATCCCGGCCAGGCCGAGTTTGGCGATCACCGACGTGAAGCCGGCGAAGACCATCGAGAAGAAGGCGTATTGCACCCAGCGTTCCATTGGCGGTTCCTTCGTGTGGATCGGAATGGAGTCGATTGTGGCCAGCAGAGCGAGCCGCGCAGCACTTGCCGCGCAGCCCTTGCATCAGCGAAGTCCGATGAGATGCTGAACGCATGGATACGCGATGCGTGTCCCGTTCACCCAACTCAGGAGTCGCCGATGAAATTCTCCAAAGCCGAAATCGAGGCCGTGATCGCGGCCTTGCCGCGCATCACCGTCCCGTTCAACAAGCTGTCGCTGTCGCAGGACTACCAGGTGCGTC
>JBDUAG010000466.1:0-3716 GCA_040004785.1 Burkholderiales bacterium
TCGGTCTGCACATCGTGGCGCCGGCGATTCAGGACGACGCGCACAACCGCACCCGTTTCGCGATCCTCGCGCACCCGCACCAACACCCGCAGCCCAAGGCCTCGGGACACGACTGCACGAGCCTGATCGTTTCGGTCGCGAACCGCCCGGGTGCCGTGCACGACATGCTCGTGCCGTTGAAGCACCACGGTGTCTCGATGACCCGCTTCGAGTCGCGGCCCGCCCGCTCCGGCCAGTGGGAGTACTACTTCTACATCGACTTGCAAGGCCACCCCGACCAGCCCCATGTGGCGGCCGCGCTGGCCGAGCTGCGCGGCGTCTGCGCGTTCTTCAAACAGCTCGGCACGTATCCCATCGACGTGCACTGACCCGGATCGACTGACCTCCATGTTCAACCAACTCGGCGTGATCGGATGCGGCCTGATGGGCGGCTCGTTCGCGCTCGCGTGCAAGCGCGCCGGCCTCGTCAAGCGCGTCATCGGCTACAGCAAGTCGCCCTCGACGACCGAGAGGGCCAAGAAGCTCGGCGTGATCGACCAGGTTGCCGAGTCGGCGCTGCTCGCCGTCTCTGGCTCCGACATCGTGCTGATCGCGGTGCCGGTGGCCGCCACCGAAGCCACCTTCAAGGCGATCCGCCACCTGATCGAGCCCGGCGTGCTGATCATGGACGTGGGCTCGACCAAACGCGATGTGGTCGATGCCGCACGCCGCGTGCTGAAGGAGAACATCGCTTCATTCGTGCCCGCGCACCCGATCGCCGGCAAGGAGGTCTCCGGTATCGGCCACGCCGATGCATCGCTCTACAGCGGCCGTCAGGTCATCCTGACGCCGCTGCCGCAGACCAACCCCGAACTCGTGCAGAAGGCGACCGACGTGTGGGCCGCGATCGGCGCACAAGTGCTGCGCATGACGGCCGAGAACCACGACGGCGCCTTTGCCGCGGTGAGCCACCTGCCGCACCTGCTTGCGTTCGCGTATTTCAACTCGGTCGCGAAGCAACCCGCGGGGCGCGATTACCTCTCGCTGGCCGGCCCGGGTTTCCGCGATTTCACGCGCATCGCCGCGAGTGACTCGACGATGTGGCGCGATGTGCTGATGTCGAACCGCGAAGAGGTGCTCAAGCAAAGCATGCGCTTCCGGCACACGCTCGAAGCGATGGAGAAAGCGCTGACTTTGGGCAACGTCGAAGCGCTCGAAGAGATGATCCGCAGTGCCTCCGAGGCACGCGCGAGCTGGCAGATGAGCTCCGGCAAACCGGCGACGAATCGCTAGCCCCCCTTTGGCCTCTTAGCCTCCTCCTTGCAGCACCGCGCTGCGCTGCCGCATGTTCCAGACCCGATTTCTCGACCTCCCGCCCCTGCTCGCCGCCAGCGGCACGGTGCGCCTGCCCGGCTCGAAGAGCATCTCGAACCGGGTGCTGCTGCTGGCCGGCCTGAGCCACGGGACGACGACGATCCACGACCTGCTCGAATCGGACGACACGCAGGTGATGCTGGCTGCGCTGGCCGCGCTCGGTTGCCGCATCGAACGCGATGACGCGGCGATGCGCATCACCGGCACCGGCGGCGTGCTGGCGACGCGCGAAGCCGACATCTTCCTCGGCAACTCGGGCACCTCGGTACGCACCGTCACGGCGGCGCTCGCGCTGCTCGCCACCGCGCAGGGCGGGCGCTTCACTATCCGCGGTGTGCCGCGCATGCACGAACGGCCGATCGGCGACCTGATCGATGCACTGCGCCCGCTGGGCTGCCGGATCGAATGCACCGCGAGGGAGGGCTATCCGCCACTCGTGCTGGGCGATGGCGCGCCGCACCCACTGAACCTGACCGCACCGATCCGCGTGCGCGGCAATGTGTCGAGCCAGTTCCTGACCGGCCTGCTGCAGGCGCTGTGCCTGATGACGCATGCGCAGGATGTGGTGATCGAGGTCGTCGGCGAGCTGATCTCCAGGCCCTATGTCGCGATCACGCTGAACCTGCTGGCGAGTTTCGGCGTTCGGATGCGCAACGACGACTGGGCGCGCTTCACGATCCCTGCCGGCAGTCGCCTCGTGTCGCCGGGCGAATTCCATGTCGAGGCCGATGCGTCGTCGGCCTCGTACTTCGTCGCGCTCGGCGCCATCGCCGCCAGCGCGGAAGCACCGCTGCGTATCGAAGGCATCGGCAGCGCATCGATCCAGGGCGACATCGATTTCGTCGCCGCGGCGCAGGCGATGGGCGCAAACGCCGTGCTCGGCGAGCGCTGGGTCGAGGTCTCGCGTGGCGCCTGGCCGCTGCGCGCGATCGAGCTCGACTGCAACCACATCCCCGACGCCGCGATGACTCTGGCCGTGATGGCGCTCTACGCCACCGGCACGACGCGGCTGACCAACATCGCGAGCTGGCGCGTGAAGGAAACCGACCGGCTCGCGGCGATGGCGACCGAGTTGCGCAAACTGGGCGCAGATGTCACAGAAGGTGCGGACTTCATCGAGGTCGCGGCGCCGAGCAGCTGGAAGCCAGCCGCGATCCACACCTATGACGACCACCGCATCGCGATGTGTTTTTCGCTCGCAGCCTTCAACGCGGCGCGCGTACCGGTCCGCATCCTCGACCCGCAGTGCGTGGCGAAGACCTTCCCGGACTACTTCGAGACGCTGTTCGGCGTCGTCACGCCCCGAGAACACAGCGTGCCCATCATCACCGTCGATGGCCCGACCGCGTCTGGCAAGGGCACACTGGCCAGCGCAGTGGCGCAGGCGCTGGGATACCACTTCCTCGACTCGGGCGCCGTGTACCGCGCCACCGCGCTGGCGGCGATGCGCTCCGGCGCCCGAGCCGACGACGAGCAACGCCTGGCGCAGTTCGCCGCCAACCTCGACCTGCATTTCGGGCCCGGCCAGATCTTCCTGTCGGGACAGGACGTCACCGAAACCCTGCGCCTGGAAGAAGTCGGCGCCCTCGCCTCCAAGGTCTCGGCTTTTCCGCTGGTGCGCGCTGCACTGCGCACCTTGCAGCTGTCGTTCCACCGCGTTCCCGGGCTCGTTGCCGACGGGCGCGACATGGGCACCGTGATTTTCCCCGGCGCCGATCTGAAGATCTTCCTCACCGCGAACGCCGCCACACGCGCCGAACGACGACACAAGCAGTTGATTTCAAAGGGAATTTCGTCTAATATCGACAGTCTTCGCGCCGAACTGGAGATGAGAGATGCCCGGGATCAGACCCGTGCCGTTTCACCTCTGAAGCCAGCAGAAGATGCAATGCTCCTGGACAACTCTGCATTGACCGTCGAAGCCTCGGTGGTCGCTGTGCTCGAAGCCTGGGAACAGCGCAGGCCTTTTTAGCCCGTCCTTCTCCCTCCTGTGCCACCGCGGTTTCCCAAGCGCGCGGCGGCACGCCAGATTGACGGTTGTTCAACCCTAACCCGCGGCTGCCCAAGCCGCATCGGAAACCTCAATGTCCCAAACTCAAGTTGCTGCCGCAAGCTCCGGCATGGAATCGTTCGCCGCCATGTTCGAGGAGTCGCTGACTCGCTCGGAAATGCGCAGCGGTGAAGTCATCACCGCCGAAGTGGTGCGTGTCGAACACAGTTTCGTGGTGGTCAACGCCGGCCTCAAGTCCGAAGCCTACGTGCCCATCGAAGAATTCAAGAACGACCAGGGCGAGCTCGAAGTCCAGGTCGGCGATTTCGTCTCGGTCGCGATCGACGCGGTCGAGAACGGCTACGGCGACACC